>NZ_NRIQ01000035.1:0-284101 GCF_020224095.1 Enterobacter sp. CCUG 70166 | reverse complement strand
TTGCCGCGTCACGCAGTTAAAGTGTCGGGCATACTCTTCAAGGCCAGTAATACCCAGGCGCACCCATTTCGGGTGCGACCACTGGGGCAAACCCACGTACATCATAGTGCGCTGAGGATCTCATCCGTGCTGCGCACGCGACCAATACGCGGGAAGATATGGGTCATGCTGCCCTGATGCTGATCCGCAGAGGCTGCGCTGCACGCATCTTCCGCTATCACCAGGTTAAAGCCCAGCTCCCAGGCGTTACGGGCGGTGGATTCCACACCGATGTTGGTGGAGATCCCGCACAGAATAATAGTGTCTATCCCGCGACGGCGCAGCTGGAGCTCCAGGTCAGTGCCATAGAATGCGCCCCACTGGCGTTTGATGACTTCTACATCGCTGTCGCGTTTACCGAGTGAGACCGGGTATGTCCACCAGTTGTCCGGCAGCGCATGCGCCGGGGCCTGAGCATCAACTGGCTGCTTTAGCGCTTCGGCGAAATCAGTGGACCAGCCGACGCGCACCATGACGACAGGCGCACCGCTGGCCCGGCATTTTTCCGCCAGACGCGCAGCACGGCTTACAACATCGTCAGCGGTGTGTGGACCACCGGCAAAAGGCAGGATCCCTTCCTGTAAATCAATGACCACAAGGGCGGTTTTGGTGGCATCAAGCGTTAACATTGTCACTCCAGTAAAATTAATTGCTTTTTTACACCTTACGACGGGATGGCCTGTTATCGGTCGGATAATTTTGTTAATTTTTGTGAGAATAGACAATAAGAGCACAGCAAACACGCGTCAGGCCGTGCTTCGCTCTTATCGTGCGGCAGAATTTCCAGTATAATAGCCGCCTTTTTTCATCCAGTTGTGACATACAGAAAGCTGCGACATCGTAGCCTGTAAGACAGGCGACAATCAGCCTGCGGCTAATTAAGGGATATCTCATGCGTACAGAATATTGCGGGCAGCTGCGTCAGTCCCACGTCGGGCAGCAGGTCACCCTGTGTGGTTGGGTCAATCGTCGTCGCGATCTTGGTAGCCTTATCTTTATTGATATGCGTGACCGCGAAGGTATCGTTCAGGTGTTCTTCGATCCGGATCGCGCTGATGCGTTGAAGCTGGCCTCTGAGCTGCGTAATGAGTTCTGCATTCAGGTGACGGGCACCGTGCGTGCGCGTGACGAGAAAAACATCAACGCCGAGATGGCGACCGGTGCTATCGAAGTGCTGGCGTCCGATCTGGTGATTATCAATCGCGCAGAAGCGTTGCCGCTGGACTCCAACCACGTCAACACCGAAGAAGCGCGTCTTAAATACCGCTACCTGGATCTGCGTCGCCCGGAGATGGCTCAGCGCCTGAAAACCCGTGCGAAAATCACCAGCCTGGTGCGTCGCTTTATGGATGACCACGGTTTCCTCGATATCGAAACCCCGATGCTGACCAAAGCCACGCCGGAAGGCGCGCGCGATTACCTGGTGCCATCCCGCGTCCATAAGGGCAAATTCTACGCGCTGCCACAGTCACCACAGCTGTTCAAGCAGCTGCTGATGATGTCCGGCTTCGACCGCTACTATCAGATCGTGAAATGCTTCCGCGATGAAGATCTGCGTGCAGACCGTCAGCCAGAATTTACCCAGATCGATGTGGAAACCTCCTTCATGACCGCCGAGCAGGTGCGTGAGGTGATGGAAGCCCTGGTGCGTAGCCTGTGGAACGACGTAAAAGGCGTTGAGCTGGGCGATTTCCCAATCATGACCTTCGCGGAAGCCGAGCGTCGCTACGGCTCCGACAAACCAGACCTGCGTAACCCGATGGAGCTGGTGGACGTGGCAGACCTGGTGAAAGCCGTTGAGTTCGCGGTCTTTGCTGGTCCGGCTAACGATCCGAAAGGCCGCGTGGCTGCCCTGCGCGTACCGGGCGGTGCTGCGCTGAGCCGTAAGCAGATTGACGACTACGGCAACTTCATCAAGATCTACGGTGCGAAAGGTCTGGCCTATATTAAAGTAACCGAGCGTGCTAAAGGTCTGGAAGGCATTACCAGCCCTGTTGCGAAATTCCTGAATGCGGACATCGTGGAAGCTATTCTGGAGCGCACCGGCGCGCAGGATGGCGACATGATCTTCTTCGGCGCAGACAACAAGAAAGTCGTTGCGGATGCGATGGGCGCGCTGCGTCTGAAGCTCGGCAAAGACCTGAACCTGACCGATGAAAGCAAATGGGCGCCGCTGTGGGTGATCGACTTCCCGATGTTTGAAGACGACGGTGAAGGCGGCCTGACCGCGATGCACCACCCGTTCACCTCGCCAAAAGACATGACGGCGGCGGAACTGAAGGCTGCACCGGAAGATGCGGTAGCGAATGCCTACGATATGGTTATCAACGGCTACGAAGTGGGCGGCGGCTCCGTGCGTATTCACAGCGGTGAAATGCAGCAGACCGTGTTCGGCATTCTGGGCATTAACGAGCAGGAGCAGCGCGAGAAGTTTGGCTTCCTGCTGGACGCCCTGAAATACGGTACGCCTCCGCACGCGGGTCTGGCCTTTGGTCTTGACCGTCTGACCATGCTGCTGACCGGCACCGACAACATCCGTGATGTTATCGCCTTCCCGAAAACCACCGCAGCGGCGTGTCTGATGACTGAAGCGCCAAGCTTTGCCAACCCGGCCGCGCTGGCTGAGCTGGGCATTGAGGTGGTGAAGAAGGAAGAGAAAAACTGATATGGCATATAAGCGTCCCGTTTCGGTTCTGGTGGTCATTTATGCAGAAGACTCGAAGCGGGTGCTGATGTTGCAGCGGCGCGACGATCCTGATTTCTGGCAGTCGGTTACCGGCAGTCTGGAAGAGGGAGAGTCCGCGCCGCAGGCCGCCGCGCGTGAAGTAAAGGAAGAGGTCGCCATTGACGTTGCTCGCGAGCAACTGACCCTGAAGGACTGTCAGCGCACGGTGGAGTTTGAAATTTTTAGCCATTTACGTCATCGCTATGCACCGGGAATTGAGCGCAATACGGAATCGTGGTTCTGCCTTGCGCTTCCCCATGAGCGGGAGATCGTGTTCACGGAACACCTGACCTACCGCTGGGTGGATGCGGCGGATGCCGCCGCACTGACCAAGTCATGGAGCAACCGGCAGGCGATAGAAGAATTTGTAATTAACGCTGCCTGAGAAGGCGCGATTTTTGGAGAACTTTTTATGGCAGGTCATAGTAAGTGGGCCAACACCAAACACCGTAAAGCGGCACAGGATGCCAAACGCGGTAAAATCTTTACCAAAATCATTCGTGAGCTGGTTACAGCGGCGCGTCTGGGTGGCGGCGATCCGGCCTCTAACCCACGTCTGCGCGCGGCGGTGGATAAAGCCCTGTCCAACAACATGACGCGAGACACCCTGAACCGTGCAATCGCACGTGGCGTGGGCGGTGATGAAGACGCGAACATGGAAACCATCATTTATGAAGGTTACGGTCCTGGCGGTACGGCGGTGATGGTAGAGTGCTTGTCCGACAACCGTAACCGTACCGTTGCGGAAGTGCGCCACGCGTTCACCAAAACCGGTGGTAACCTGGGCACTGACGGTTCCGTTGCTTACCTGTTCAGCAAAAAAGGCGTCATCTCCTTCGAGAAAGGCGACGAAGATGCGATCATGGAAGCGGCGCTGGAAGCCGGTGCGGAAGACGTAGTGACCTACGACGACGGCGCTATCGATGTCTACACCGCATGGGAAGAGATGGGTGCCGTGCGCGATGCGCTGGAAGCGGCAGGTCTGAAAGCGGATAACGCTGAAGTGTCCATGATCCCTTCCACAAAAGCGGACATGGATGCAGAAACCGCACCGAAACTGCTGCGTCTGATCGACATGCTCGAAGACTGCGACGACGTGCAGGAAGTGTATCACAACGGTGAAATCTCTGATGAGGTTGCAGCGACTCTCTGATGAGAGCCTGTAAACCGTTTACGGGAGACGCGTGATGTCGATTATCCTCGGGATTGACCCCGGCTCACGCGTCACCGGGTATGGCGTTATCCGTCAGGTGGGACGCCAGCTAACCTACCTCGGCAGCGGCTGTATTCGTACCAAAGTGGACGATCTGCCGTCGCGCCTGAAGCTCATTTATGCGGGCGTGTCGGAGATCATCACCCAGTTTCAGCCGGACTTTTTCGCCATCGAGCAGGTCTTTATGGCGAAGAACGCTGACTCGGCGTTAAAGCTCGGGCAGGCGCGCGGCGTGGCGATAGTTGCCGCCGTGAACCAGGACCTGCCAGTGTTTGAATACGCGGCCCGTCAGGTTAAGCAGACGGTGGTGGGCATAGGTAGCGCGGAGAAAAGCCAGGTGCAGCACATGGTGCGTACCCTGCTGAAGCTCCCGGCGAACCCGCAGGCCGACGCCGCCGATGCGCTGGCCATTGCGATTACCCACTGCCACGTCAGCCAGAACGCGATGCAAATGAGTGAGTCGCGGCTCAATCTGGCGCGAGGCAGATTACGATAATGACAAATCAGGCTGGATGTTTATCCAGCCTTTTTTTATTATGTCGGCAGTTAATTTCATCCAGAACGCAGGAGCGTCACGTGATAGGCAGACTCAGAGGCATCATCATTGAAAAACAACCCCCGTTAGTGCTGCTGGAAGTGGGTGGCGTGGGCTATGAAGTCCATATGCCGATGACCTGCTTCTACGAGTTGCCGGAGGCGGGCAAAGAGGCGGTTGTCTTTACCCAGTTTGTGGTGCGTGAGGACGCTCAGCTGCTGTACGGATTCAATAACAAACAGGAACGCACTCTGTTCCGCGAATTAATTAAAACCAACGGCGTCGGGCCCAAGCTGGCGCTGGCGATTCTGTCCGGTATGTCAGCGCCACAGTTTGTGAATGCTGTTGAGCGCGAAGATCCGGCTGCGTTAATTAAACTTCCGGGCATCGGCAAGAAAACCGCCGAGCGCCTGATTGTCGAGATGAAGGACCGCTTTAAAGGTCTGCATGGCGATCTGTTCACCCCGGCGGCCGATCTGGTGCTGACTTCACCGGGCGGGCCAGCGACAGATGATGATGCCGAGCAGGAAGCGGTTGCCGCGCTGGTGGCGCTGGGCTATAAACCTCAGGAGGCCAGCCGTATGGTGAGTAAAGTTGCCAAACCGGATGCCAGCAGTGAAACTCTGATTCGTGAAGCGCTGCGCGCTGCATTGTGAGGTAAAGGATGATTGAAGCAGACCGCCTGGTATCGGCAGGCACCATTCAGCCAGATGACGTGGTGGATCGCGCGATCCGTCCAAAACTGCTGGATGAGTACATTGGCCAGCCGCAGGTTCGTTCTCAGATGGAGATTTTCATCCAGGCGGCAAAGCTGCGCGGCGATGCGCTCGATCACCTGCTGATTTTTGGTCCGCCGGGGCTAGGTAAAACCACTCTGGCGAATATCGTCGCCAACGAAATGGGCGTTAACCTCCGTACCACCTCCGGCCCGGTGCTGGAGAAAGCAGGGGACCTGGCGGCGATGCTGACCAACCTCGAACCGCATGACGTGCTGTTTATCGATGAAATCCACCGCCTGTCACCGGTGGTGGAGGAAGTGCTCTATCCGGCGATGGAGGATTACCAGCTGGATATCATGATCGGCGAAGGCCCGGCCGCGCGCTCGATCAAAATCGATCTGCCACCGTTTACCCTGATTGGCGCCACGACCCGCGCCGGCTCACTGACCTCTCCGCTACGTGACCGTTTTGGTATCGTGCAGCGTCTGGAGTTTTATCAGGTGCCCGACCTTCAGCATATTGTGGGGCGCAGCGCGCGCTACATGGGGCTGGATATGAGCGAAGAGGGAGCGTTTGAAGTGGCGAAACGTTCCCGCGGTACGCCGCGTATCGCCAACCGCCTGCTGCGTCGCGTGCGTGATTTTGCCGAGGTGAAGCACGATGGCACCATTTCGGCTGACATTGCTGCGCAGGCGCTGGATATGCTGAACGTTGATGCCGAAGGCTTTGACTATATGGACCGTAAGCTGCTGCTGGCGGTGCTGGATAAGTTCTTTGGCGGGCCGGTGGGGTTGGATAACCTGGCGGCGGCAATTGGCGAAGAGCGTGAGACTATCGAGGACGTGCTGGAGCCATATCTGATCCAGCAGGGCTTCTTACAGCGTACCCCGCGTGGTCGTATGGCGACGGTGCGGGCGTGGAATCATTTCGGCATTACGCCGCCCGCGATGCCGTAAGTAGCGATTAATGGTAGCCCCGGTAAGCGAAGCGCCACCGGGGACATGCTGACTACTGCGCGGTCTTCTTCATCATACTGAAAATAAACAACACCGCCGCGCACAATACCACCGACGGCCCCGCTGGCGTGTCATAAAACGCCGAGAAGGTTAATCCGCCCGTCACTGCGATCATCCCGATTATCACCGCGATACCGGCCATTTGCTCCGGCGTACGCGCAAAACGACGCGCCGTGGCGGCAGGGATTATCAACAGCGACGTGATGATCAGCGCGCCAACAAATTTCATCGCCACCCCGATGGTTAACGCCGTCACCAGCATCAAGAGCAGCTTCACGCGCTGAAGCTTCACGCCGTCGACAAAGGCCAGATCGGGGCTGACGGTCATTGCCAGTAAATTCCGCCACTGCCACAGCAGGATCCCGAGTACCACCACCACGCCAATGGCAATGAAAATCAGATCTTCGGGCGTGACGGCCAGCAGATCGCCGAACAGATAGGCCATCAGGTCTACGCGTATGTTTGACATCAGGCTCACCACCACCAGGCCCAGCGACAAGGCGCTGTGCGCCATAATGCCGAGCAGGGTATCAATTGCCAGATGAGGGCGTTTTTCCAGCCAGACCAGACCGGCGGCCAGCAGCAGCGTGACGACAATCACCGCATAAAACGGGTTTACGTCCAGCAACAAACCAAACGCGACACCCAGCAATGACGCATGGGCCAGCGTATCGCCGAAATAGGACATTCTGCGCCAGACGACAAACGAGCCGAGTGGACCCGCGGCGCAGGCAAGCATAATCCCGGCCAGCCAGCCGGGCAGTAACAGTTCAATCATGAGTGTCCATTTCCCCGACGCAGGACAATTCGTCCCTGTAAATCATGGCGGTGATTGTGATTATGGCGATAGATGCCCAGCTGTTCGGCGCCACGATGGCCAAACATGGAGATAAATTCGGGATGCATTGACACCACTTCCGGCGTGCCGGAACAACAGATGTGATGGTTCAGGCACAGCACTTCGTCGGTTTTGGCCATTACCAGATGCAGATCGTGGGAGACCATCAGCACCGCGCAGTTAAGCTCCCGACGGAGCTGGTCGATAAGATCGTACAGCGCAACCTGACCGTTGACGTCGACACCCTGCGTCGGCTCGTCCAGGACCAGCAGCTGAGGGCTGCTGAGCAGGGCGCGGGCAAGCAATACGCGCTGGGTTTCACCGCCCGACAGCTTTTGCAAAGGCGCCTCAACAAGATGTCCCGCCTGAACGCGTTTTAGCGCCGGTAGGATATCCGCTTTACGCGTACCGGGACGGAGACGCAGGAAGCGGCTCACCGTCAGGGGCAGGGTGGCATCAAGATGTAATTTTTGCGGCACATAGCCGATACGCAATTTGTCCTCGCGGACGATAACACCTGCGTCAGGGGCTACCAGGCCTAATACGACGCGCACCAGCGTCGATTTGCCTGCACCGTTAGGGCCGAGCAGCGTGAGTATTTTGCCGGGCTTCAGATTCAGCGACACGTCAGAAAGGACGCGGCGCTGGCCGAATGAGACCGAAACATTTTCAAGAGAAACTAAAGTCGTCATGTCAATTTAAGCTTGCAGAAGTCATCGAATGTTATAATATCACATTCCACGCATTCATTACGATGATTAGTCGCATTATGTTACAGAAAAATACGCTTCTTTTCGCAGCTTTATCCGCTGCTCTTTTGGGGACAACAGCACAAGATGTTAACGCTGCCGTTGTCGCTTCGCTTAAACCACTTGGCTTTATCGCCGCTGCCATCGCCGACGGTGTGACGGACACAGAGGTTCTTCTGCCTGACGGGGCCTCCGAGCATGATTATTCTCTGCGTCCGTCTGATGTAAAACGCTTACAGAACGCGGACTTAGTCGTCTGGATTGGTCCTGAGATGGAAGCGTTCATGCAGAAATCCGCTAAACAGGTCCCTGCGCAGAAACAGGTGACGATTGGTGAGCTGTCCGCTGTGAAACCGTTGCTGATGAAAGGGGCTGAGGACGAGGGCGACGAACACGACCACGACCATGCTCATGGCGAAAAAGGTGACGACCATCACCATCACGGTGAATACAACATGCATCTCTGGCTCTCCCCAGAGATAGCGCGGCTTACAGCGGTTGCAATCCACGACAAATTAGTGGAACTTATGCCGCAAAGTCGAATCAAACTCGACGCCAACCTGAAGGATTTTGAGGCTCAATTAGCCGCAACCGACAAACAGGTGGGTAACGAGCTCGCACCGCTTAAAGGAAAAGGGTACTTCGTTTTTCATGATGCCTACGGGTATTACGAGAAACATTACGGTCTGACCCCATTGGGGCATTTTACCGTCAACCCTGAAATTCAGCCTGGTGCGCAGCGTTTACATGAAATCAGAACACAGTTGGTTGAGCAAAAAGCGACATGCGTTTTTGCTGAGCCACAGTTCAGGCCAGCGGTCGTAGAAGCCGTGGCCAGGGGAACATCCGTGCGCATGGGAACCCTTGACCCGCTAGGTACGAACATCCAGTTGAGCAAAGCGAGCTATTCGCAGTTCCTCAGCCAACTGGCGAATCAGTATGCGAGCTGCCTGAAAGGAGATTAACGAGGAAGTGAATACGTGCAACAGATAGCCCGCTCTGTCGCCCTGGCATTTAACAATCTGCCTCGACCCCACCGCGTTATGCTGGGGTCGCTTACAGTTCTCACGTTAGCGGTCGCCGTCTGGCGGCCCTATGTTTACCACCCGAGTTCTGCCCCTATTATTAAAACCATCGAACTGGAGAAGAGCGAGATCCGCTCTCTGCTGCCTGAGGCCAGCGAGCCTATCGATCAGGCCGCACAGGAAGATGAAGCTATTCCCCAGGATGAGCTGGATGACAAGATCCAGAATGAAACCGGCATTCATGAATATGTTGTTTCTACTGGCGATACGCTGAGCAGCGTCCTGAACCAGTACGGTATCGACATGGGCAACATTAGCCAGCTTGCCGCATCCGATAAAGAGCTGCGTAACCTGAAAATTGGTCAGCAGCTTTCCTGGACCTTAACGCCCGATGGCGATCTGCAACGTCTGACCTGGGAGATGTCCCGTCGCGAAACCCGCACCTACGATCGCACCGCAAACGGTTTCAAAATGACCAGTGAAATGCAGCAGGGCGACTGGGTTAACAGCGTGATGAAAGGGACCGTCGGCGGCAGCTTTGTTTCCAGTGCCCGCGATGCTGGCCTGACCAGCGCTGAAATCAGCTCGGTGATCAAAGCCATGCAGTGGCAGATGGATTTCCGCAAACTGAAAAAAGGCGATCAGTTCTCTGTCCTGATGTCCCGCGAAATGCTCGACGGTAAGCGCGAGCAGAGCCAGCTGGTGGGTGTTCGTCTGCGTTCAGACGGCAAAGACTACTACGCCATTCGCGCGGAAGACGGTAAGTTCTATGACCGCAGCGGTACGGGCCTGGCAAAAGGCTTCCTGCGTTTCCCAACGGCGAAACAGTTCCGCGTCTCCTCCAACTTTAACCCGCGTCGTCTGAACCCGGTAACGGGCCGCGTAGCGCCGCACCGTGGCGTTGACTTCGCCATGCCGCAGGGCACGCCAGTGCTGGCGGTAGGGGATGGTGAAGTGGTCATGGCGAAACGCAGCGGTGCTGCTGGCTATTACGTTGCTATTCGTCACGGTCGTACATACACCACCCGCTACATGCACCTGCGTAAACTGCTGGTCAAACCGGGCCAGAAAGTGAAACGTGGCGATCGCATCGCGCTGTCCGGTAACACCGGCCGGTCGACGGGCCCGCACCTGCACTACGAAGTGTGGATCAACCAGCAGGCGGTTAACCCGCTGACGGCAAAACTGCCGCGCACCGAAGGGCTGACCGGGAAAGATCGCAAAGATTACCTGGCGCAGGTGAAAGAGGTGATGCCACAGCTGCGCTTCGACTAAGCTAACACCCTCAAAAATAAGCCGGCGTCAGTGTGCGCCGGCTTTTTCTTTTGTACGCGGACGGCTGCCTCGCTACACTATCTGAATATATTTTTGCGTCACCAGACCCTGGAACCCGCATGGAAACCAAAAAAAACAATATTGAGTACATTCCCGAGTTTGAAAAATCCTTTCGCCACCCGCGTAACTGGGGCGCCTGGCTTGGCGTATACGCGTTTGCTGGCATGGCGTTGCTACCTGCTTCCCTCCGCGATCCGGTTCTCGGAAAAGTGGGGTGCCTGGCAGGGCGCCTGGGTAAAAGCGCACGCCGCCGCGCGCAAATAAACCTTCTGTACTGCTTCCCGGATAAAACCGACGTCGAACGCGAAGCAATCATTGATGACATGTATACCACCGCGCCACAGGCCATGGCGATGATGGCGGAACTGGCGCTGAAAGGGCCGGAAAAGATCGTCGACCGCGTTGACTGGAAAGGGCTGGAAATCATCGACGAGATGCGTCGCAATGATGAAAAAGTGATTTTCCTGGTGCCGCACGGTTGGGGGGTCGACATTCCGGCAATGTTAATGGCGTCGCAGGGCCAGAAAATGGCGGCGATGTTCCATAATCAGGGAAACAAAATCTACGATTTCGTCTGGAATACCGTGCGCCGTCGCTTTGGCGGACGTCTGCACGCCCGAAACGATGGCATTAAGCCTTTCATTCAGTCCGTACGTCAGGGTTACTGGGGCTACTACCTGCCCGATCAGGATCACGGTCCTGAGCACAGCGAGTTTGTCGATTTCTTCGCGACCTATAAAGCTACGCTACCCGCGATTGGTCGCCTGATGAAAGTCTGCCGCGCCCGCGTGATCCCGCTGTTCCCGGTTTATGACGGTAAAACGCATCGCCTGAGCATTGAGGTACGTCCGCCGATGGACGATCTGCTGACCGCGGACGATCGCACCATTGCACGCCGCATGAATGAAGAGGTGGAAGTGCTGGTGGGGCCACATAAGGAGCAATATACGTGGATCCTGAAGTTGCTCAAAACGCGTAAACCTGGCGAAACAGAGCCGTACAAGCGTAAAGAGCTTTTCCCGAAGAAATAGGAAACCTTCACCCCTCTCCCCTTAGGGGAGAGGGGATCGGAGCTTACTCTACGGTCAGTACGCGGGTGGTATTGGTTGAGCCGATGGTGCTCATCACGTCACCCTGCGTCACGATAACGATATCACCGGATACCAGATAACCTTTGTCGCGCAGCAGGTTCACGGCATCGTGCGCGGCGGCCACGCCATCGTTGGTGCTGTCGAAGTAGACTGGCGTCACGCCGCGATACAGCGCCGTCAGGTTCAGCGTACGCTCGTGACGGGACATGGCGAAGATCGGCAGACCGGAGCTGATGCGAGACGTCATTAGCGCGGTACGGCCAGATTCGGTCATGGTGATGATCGCCGTGACCCCTTTCAGGTGGTTGGCTGCGTACATCGCGGACATCGCAATCGCTTCTTCCACATTGTCGAACTGGATATCCAGGCGGTGCTTGGAGACGTTAATGCTTGGGATCTTCTCCGCACCCAGGCAGACGCGCGCCATGGCGGCCACGGTTTCCGCCGGATACTGACCCGCAGCGGTTTCTGCTGACAGCATCACCGCGTCAGTACCATCCAGCACGGCGTTCGCCACGTCCATGACTTCCGCACGGGTTGGCATTGGGTTGGTGATCATGGATTCCATCATCTGGGTGGCGGTGATCACCGCGCGGTTCAGCTGACGCGCGCGACGGATCAGCGCTTTCTGGATACCGACCAGTTCAGGGTCGCCAATTTCCACGCCCAGATCACCACGGGCAACCATCACCACGTCAGACGCCAGGATCACGTCGTCCATCGCGTCCTGATCGCAGACCGCTTCAGCGCGTTCCACTTTCGCAACGATTTTCGCATCGCAGCCTGCATCACGCGCCAGGCGGCGAGCATAGTTCAGATCTTCGCCGCAGCGGGGGAAGGAGACGGCCAGATAATCCACGCCGATCTGCGCTGCGGTCACGATATCCGCTTTGTCTTTATCGGTCAGCGCTTCGGCAGACAGGCCACCGCCGAGTTTGTTGATGCCTTTGTTGTTGGAGAGCGGGCCGCCGACGGTCACTTCGGTGAACACCTTCATACCCTGAACTTCCAGCACTTTCAGCTGTACGCGTCCGTCGTCCAGCAGCAGGATGTCGCCAGGCACAACGTCAGCAGGCAGACCTTTGTAGTCGATACCCACTTTTTCCTTATCGCCTTCGCCTTTGCTCAGGTTGGCATCCAGCAGGAATTTATCGCCGATGTTGAGGAAGACTTTGCCTTCTTTAAAGGTCGATACGCGGATTTTTGGACCTTGCAGGTCACCGAGGATAGCAACATGGCGGCCCAGTTTAGCTGCGATTTCACGCACTTTGTCGGCACGTAATTTATGGTCTTCTGGCGTACCGTGAGAGAAGTTCATGCGCACCACGTTGGCACCCGCGGCGATAATCTTTTCGAGGTTATTATCGCGGTCGGTGGCCGGGCCTAGGGTGGTGACGATCTTGGTTCTGCGAAGCCTTCTGGACATGTAATACTCCGTTGACTGAAACAACTTTGGTGTTGCGTGAACATAGAATCGGCCTTCATCTATCGCAAGGCAGTAGCGAGGGGACCGAATGCCGTAAATCGTACATCGTCGTTATTAGGGAACATCGCTCTTTATAAGCAATTCTTTATCAAAACGCGATTCTTTCAGGGCTTCCTTGACCCGCTTCAAGTTATCCCGGAATTTTGCGCCCCGGCGTAAAGTAAAACCGGTCGCCAGCACGTCGATGACCGTCAGCTGCGCCAGGCGGGAGACCATCGGCATGTACATGTCGGTGTCTTCCGGTACGTCCAGGGTAATGGCGAGCGTCGCTTCCCGGGCCAGCGGCGTACCTGCCGTCGTCAGGGCGATGACCATCGCATCGTTGTCACGCGCGAGTTGCGCCAGCTCCACCTGGCTCTTGGTGCGGCCCGTATGGGAGATGAGTACCACGACATCATCTTCGCTACAATTCATACAGCTCATGCGTTGCAGCACAATGTCATCGGAGTAAATCACCGGCACGTTAAAGCGAAAGAACTTATTCATGGCGTCATGCGCCACGGCGGCGGACGAGCCAAGGCCAAAGAAGGCAATCCGTTTGGCCTGCGTAAGAAGATCGACCGCGCGATTCACTGAACTCATGTCCAGAGACTGGCGAACATGGTCGAGCGTGGCCATTGCCGATTCAAATATTTTTGCGGTGTAAGCATCAACGCTGTCGTCTTCATCTACATTGCGATTAACATACGGGGTACCGTTTGCCAGACTTTGTGCCAGATGCAGTTTAAAATCAGGAAAGCCGCGGGTGTCCAGACTACGACAGAATCGATTGACCGTCGGTTCGCTGACGCCCGATTCCTGTGCCAGAGCGGCGATGCTTGAATGAATCGCCTGAGCGGGCGCGGCGAGAATAACTTCGGCCACTTTGCGCTCGGATTTGCTAAGGTGTTCCAGTTGAAACTGGATTTTTTCCAGCATGTTCATTGTTAACAAGACGCTCATGAGGGCATAAACGATTTCATAGAGATGAAACCTTGATTCGATTTAGCCGATATTACCCCCGGGACACCCGAAAGGGTAATCGTCGACAAGAAATGTTGTTGTTTTTTTTCATTACTTGATCGACGTCGGGTTTTGCTCTGACCCTGTTGCGCAAAGAATCGACGTTTGTTGCGTCACCAGACGGGCGTAATGGCCCGCGCGACGAAAAATCACCGTATCGCACGCGTCGTTAAGCGCTAATGGTTTCAGGAAACGCGTAAAAGCAGTACAGTGCATTGTAATAAAATTACAACGATACCTGGCAGAGTACCAGGAGATCTAACTGAGGAGAATGACATGGCGGTAACGCAAACAGCCCAGGCATGTGACCTGGTCATTTTCGGCGCGAAAGGCGATCTTGCACGCCGAAAATTGCTGCCTTCCCTGTATCAGCTCGAAAAAGCGGGCCAGATCCATCCCGATACCCGAATTCTTGGGGTAGGGCGCGCCGACTGGGATAAGGAGGCTTATACCAAAGTCGTGCGCGAGGCGCTCGAAACGTTCATGAAAGAGAAAATCGATGAAAGCCTTTGGGATAAGCTGAGCGGGCGTCTCGATTTCTGCAATCTGGACGTCAACGATGTAAGCGCCTTTACCCGTCTGGGTGAAATGCTGGACCAGGAAAATCGCGTCACCATTAACTATTTCGCCATGCCGCCAAGCACCTTCGGCGCCATCTGCAAAGGTTTGGGCGAAGCGAAGCTGAACGCCAAACCGGCGCGCGTGGTGATGGAGAAGCCGCTGGGTACGTCGCTTGCAACCTCGCGTGAAATCAACGACCAGGTGGGCGAGTTCTTTGAGGAGTGTCAGGTTTACCGTATTGACCACTATCTGGGTAAAGAGACGGTTCTGAACCTGCTGGCGCTGCGTTTTGCCAACTCCTTGTTTGTGAACAACTGGGACAACCGCACTATCGACCACGTGGAAATTACCGTGGCGGAAGAAGTGGGCATCGAAGGCCGCTGGGGCTACTTCGACCAGGCCGGCCAGATGCGTGACATGATCCAGAACCACCTGCTGCAAATTCTGTGCATGATTGCCATGTCTCCACCGTCAGATCTGACGGCCGACAGTATTCGTGACGCCAAAGTGAAAGTGCTGAAATCACTGCGCCGTATTGACCGCTCCAACGTGCGTGAGAAAACCGTGCGCGGCCAGTACACCGCAGGTTTTGCCCAGGGGAAAAAAGTCCCTGGCTATCTGGAAGAAGAGGGCGCGAACAAGTCCAGCAACACCGAGACGTTTGTGGCGATCCGCGTGGATATCGACGACTGGCGCTGGGCCGGCGTGCCGTTCTACCTGCGTACCGGGAAACGTCTGCCGGCAAAATGCTCCGAAGTGGTGGTCTACTTCAAAAATCCGGAACTGAACCTGTTCAAAGAATCCTGGCAGGAACTGCCGCAGAACAAACTGACCATCCGTTTACAGCCGGACGAGGGTGTGGATATTCAGATCCTGAACAAAGTGCCGGGTCTTGATCACAAACACAACCTGCAAACCACCAAACTCGACCTGAGTTACTCTGAAACTTTCAACCAGACGCATCTGGCCGATGCTTACGAGCGTCTGCTGCTGGAAACCATGCGTGGTATCCAGGCGCTGTTCGTCCGCCGCGATGAAGTGGAAGAGGCGTGGAAGTGGGTGGACTCAATCACCGAAGCGTGGGCAGCCGACCAGGACGCGCCAAAACCGTATCAGGCGGGAACATGGGGACCTGTCGCCTCCGTTGCGATGATCACCCGTGATGGCCGCTCCTGGAACGAGTTTGAATAACCCCCATCTCTAGCCCAAAGGTGTTATTTTACCGGTAACATGATCTAACACAGCAAGTGGCATAATTTTTAATCTTTTAAGCTCCGCGTGGATTCACCCGCGGAGCTTTTTTTATTACACTCCCTTCAGACATTTTGCCCCTGTGCTCCGGATATCAGGCGTTTCAGCGTTGTTAATAACCGTCAGAAACTGTGTAAACTCCCGAGCCTGGACAGATAAATTAGAGGAGCTTTTATGAATCCGACATTGTTACGCGTAACACAACGCATCGTTGAACGCTCGAAAGAGACCCGTGCTGCCTACCTTGCCCGCATCGAACAGGCGAAGAGTGAAACGGTCCATCGCTCACAGCTGGCCTGCGGGAATCTGGCCCACGGCTTTGCCGCCTGCCAGCCTGGTGATAAAGACGCGCTGAAAAGCATGCTGCGTAACAATATCGCCATCATTACCTCCTATAACGACATGCTTTCAGCCCACCAGCCGTATGAGGTTTACCCGTCTATCATCCGCAATGCGCTGCACAGCGTGAACGCGGTGGGCCAGGTTGCAGGCGGCGTGCCGGCCATGTGTGATGGCGTGACTCAGGGACAGGACGGTATGGAGCTGTCTCTGTTGAGCCGCGAAGTGATCGCCATGTCGGCGGCAGTGGGCCTCTCTCACAATATGTTTGATGGCGCGCTCTACCTGGGCGTATGCGACAAAATCGTCCCGGGGCTGGTGATGGCCGCGCTGTCGTTTGGCCATCTGCCAGCGATTTTTGTGCCGTCAGGCCCGATGGCAAGCGGTCTGCCAAACAAGGAAAAAGTCCGTATCCGCCAGCTGTATGCCGAAGGAAAAGCGGACCGTCAGGCGCTGCTGGAAGCGGAAGCCGCGTCCTATCACGCGCCGGGCACCTGTACGTTCTACGGTACGGCCAACACCAACCAGATGGTGGTGGAGTTTATGGGGATGCAGCTGCCGGGCTCGTCGTTCATCCAGCCGGATGCCCCACTGCGTAAAGCGCTGACCGAAGCCGCAGCCCGTCAGGTGACGCGTCTGACCGGTAACGGCAACGAGTGGATGCCAATGGGCAAAATGGTGGATGAAAAAGTCATCGTCAACGGGATTGTCGCCCTGCTGGCGACCGGCGGTTCAACCAACCATACCATGCACCTTGTCGCGATGGCGCGCGCGGCGGGCATTCAGATCAACTGGGATGACTTCTCCGAGATCTCTTCCGTGGTACCGCTGATGGCGCGTCTGTACCCGAACGGTCCGGCGGACATCAACCACTTCCAGGCCGCGGGCGGCGTGCCGGTGCTGATGCGCGAGCTGCTGAAAGGCGGCCTGCTGCATGAGGATGTCAACACGGTGGCGGGCTTTGGCCTGCATCGCTATACCCTTGAGCCGTGGCTGAACAACGGTGAGCTGGACTGGCGCGAGGGGGCGAGCAACTCGCTCGATCCTCAGGTTATCGCGACCTTCGAACAGCCGTTCTCTCCTCACGGCGGCACCAAAGTGCTGAGCGGTAACCTTGGGCGTGCCGTAATGAAAACCTCTGCCGTGCCGGAAGAGAATCAGGTTATCGAAGCCCCGGCGGTGGTGTTTGAAAGCCAGCACGACGTTTTACCTGCCTTCGACGCGGGTCTGCTTGATAAAGACTGCGTAGTCGTGGTGCGTCATCAGGGACCAAAAGCGAACGGGATGCCAGAATTACATAAACTTATGCCGCCGCTTGGTGTATTATTGGACCGCCGTTTCAAAATTGCGCTGGTGACCGATGGACGCCTCTCGGGGGCATCAGGTAAAGTGCCTTCAGCGATTCATGTCACCCCGGAAGCCTACGACGGCGGCCTGCTGGCGAAAGTCCATGATGGAGACATGATCCGCGTTAACGGTCAGACAGGCGAGTTAACCCTGCTGGTGGACGAAGCAGAGCTGACGGCGCGTCAGCCACATATTCCTGACCTGAGCGCATCCCGAGTGGGTACCGGACGCGAGATGTTTGGTGCGTTGCGTGAGAAACTCTCCGGTGCGGAGCAGGGCGCAACCTGTATTACGTTTTAAGACGACTTGATTTTAACGATCTGGCGAGAGAAAACTCTGATGAAAAACTGGAAAACAAGTGCAGAAGCAATCCTGACTACTGGCCCTGTCGTGCCGGTTATTGTGGTAAACAAACTGGAGCACGCTGTCCCAATGGCGAAGGCGCTGGTTGCGGGTGGCGTTCGTGTTCTGGAAGTGACCCTGCGTACTGCCTGTGCGATGGATGCGATTCGCGCTATCGCCAAAGAAGTGCCGGAAGCGATCATCGGTGCTGGTACGGTTCTGAATGCGCAGCAGCTGGCGGAAGTGACCGAAGCGGGCGCACAGTTTGCCATCAGCCCGGGCCTGACCGAGCCGCTGCTGAAAGCCGCAACCGAAGGTACTATTCCGCTGATCCCGGGTATCAGCACCGTTTCTGAACTGATGCTGGGTATGGACTACGGCCTGAAAGAGTTTAAATTCTTCCCGGCTGAAGCGAACGGCGGCACCAAAGCGTTGCAGGCGATTGCAGGCCCATTCTCCCTGGTACGTTTCTGCCCAACGGGTGGCATCTCTCCGGCCAACTACCGCGACTACCTGGCGCTGAAAAGCGTGCTGTGCATCGGTGGCTCCTGGCTGGTTCCGGCGGATGCGCTGGAAGCAGGCGACTGGGATCGCATTACTAAACTGGCTCGCGAAGCGGTAGAAGGCGCGAAACAGTAACAAATGCTCAATGCATAAAGCAGGCCCTCTGACCTGATGCTGGTCACTTTATGTGACCAGCATGTATAAGTTCTTCTTCTTCTTCTCCCCACAAACATTTTTTAATATCCCTAACCCCAGGCGTATCATTCTTCATTATTAAATAATCCCTCACTTATATATTTGATGAATAATTCATTCTTAATTTATCTGTGATGAGATTGCCTGGGCTCTTTTTATTTATTCTGTGAATAATATTACTTCCTTTGAGTCAATTCAACTTGAGGTTGGGTATTTTAATAGGAGAGCGATAGGTGTATTGTTTTTAATAAACGGAATGTTTGTTAAAAGGATAGATAATAATGTCAGGGGAATCTGAGGTGGCTCAACGGTGGGACACGTTAAACAGATATTTATTGTATTTCCCGCGTAGCAAAAATGTTATTTCTGATGTTCATTCTTTTACAGGAAAAGAGATATTAAGCGAGCCTTATCGCTATACCATTCGCTTTACCAGTCCGGATCAAAACATTGCCATTAATGCTGTTCTTAATCAAAGGGCTGAGTTTATTCTGCGTGCACCCAATCTGGAAGCCTCATGGCATGGGCAAACCTCCTGGCTGCCGGTTCGCCAGATAAATGGCACGATCACCCAGTTTTCCCGGCTGATGTCTTCAGGTGACGAAGCACTGTATGAATGCGTGCTGGAGCATGAGCTGGCGCTGCTGGATCAAAATTACCGTTCTGCGGTTTACATGAACATGACAGTCCCGGAGCTCGTTACAAAGCTGATGAAGGACAGTGGTCACTTTGACGGCTACAACATTGATTTTGACCAACTGAGCCACAGCTATCCACGACGGGAAATGATCGTTCAGTGGAAAGAAACCGATTTGCGGTTCATCGGTCGGCTGCTGGCAGAGATAGGGATCTGGTTCCGTTTTGAGAATCACAACAAAGTGAAAACGGAAACCGTCGTTATTTTTGGGGATTCTGCGCGTCGTTACAACTTCAGCGACAAACAGATGCCTTATGTCCGACATTCAGGCATGACCAGTTATAACGAATACATCACCGATTTGGAGGAGCAGCACGGCCTGATCCCAAAAAATGTGTTGGTTCGCACTTATAACTACCGTGACCCGCAATCGCCGCAGACGGATAAGACCGTTAAAACGAGCGATATTCCCGAAGGTGTAACGACAGGCCAACACTATCACTATGCCGATCACTATCTTGCTGCGGGGGATTTTCACGGTGAAGAGGCGGAAACCGCCGCATTTTACGCCCGTCTGCGTTATGAACGCCTGTTGAACGGACAGAGTGTTCTAGGGGCGACAACCAGCGATCCCGAGCTTCAGCCAGGCATAATGTTTTATCCTGCAGGGCCTGTACCTGACGGGTTTAAGTCCGGGTTTGTGATAACTGCGATGACTATCCGCGGCAGCCGTGCTGAACACTATCGCGCCGTACTTTCTGGGATCCCCTATATCCACGGCTATAGCTTCCGTCCTGAATACATATCCCGGCCGGTGATAGCCGGAACGTTGCCCGCCAGAGTGATGGCTATCGGGGGAGATAAAACCTATGCCGGACTTGATGCGGTTGGGCGCTACCGGGTTAAGTTCGATTTTGACCTTGATGAAAAACGGGTCGGATTTGAAAGCGCCCTGGTACGCCTCGGCAGGCCGTACGCCGGTGACACTTTTGGTATTCACTTTCCGTTGCTGGAGGGGACTGAAGTTGCCGTAGGTTTTGAAGGCGGCGACCCGGACAGACCCTTTATCGCCCATGTCATGCACGACGGCAGCCACCCGGATTTAGTCACAAACCGTAACGATACCCGAAACGTGATCCGCACGGCCGCGTTAAACAAGATCCGTCTTGAAGATCGTCGCGGGCAGGAACACATCAAAATCTCTACCGAGTACGGCAAAGGGCAAGTGAGTGTGGGCCACCTGGTTGATGCTGAGGGCAAAAAGCGCGGGGAAGGTGTGGAGGCTCGCACCGACGACTGGATGGCGCTGCGTGCTGCCAAAGGCGTGATGATCACCACGGAAGCACAGCCCCGCGCGGGGGGTAAGCAACTGGATATGACAGCGGCTATTGCACAACTCGAAAAGGCGTTATCGCTGGCGATGACCCTACAACAAAGTGCGCTTACGGCAGGTGCGAGTAATGTGGAAACCGATCGGCAAAATGCGCTCAGCCAGACGCTGAGTCATCTCGCGGAGCCCGGTATTTTGGCATATGGAAAAAGTGGAATTGCGCAGGTTACGCCGGACAGCCTGCAATTGTCAGCTGGGAAAGACCTGATTGCCACAGCGGGCGGGAATGCCAGCGTGAATGTGGCGAAAAAATTCTCGCTGGCCGTAGGGGAAAAACTGTCGCTGTTTGCCCGCAAACTCGGCATCCAGATGATTGCCGGTGCGGGGGATATTACGACGCAGGCGCAGCGGGGCGAAATGCACATGCTGTCGCAGCAGGATTTCACGCTGACGAGAACCGCCGGGATAATGAACGGCAGTGCCAGAAAGGGAATGCAGTTTGTCTGCGGGGGCGGCGGGATCCGTATCAGCCCGACCGGACTGGTCACGATTTTCTCGCCGACGGGCATTGAGCTCAAAGCGCCGAGCCTGAAATACGACGGTCCGGAAAGTGTGTCGGTACCGACGCCATCCTTTGACAAAGGCGCCTTTAAACTTCGCTACAAACTGCACGCCTGCGATGATCCGGAGCAAATTCTGGCAAACAAAAAATTCAGGCTGACCAGTGCATCCGGTCAGGTGGTGGAAGGCGTGACGGACAGCTCCGGTCGTTCAACACTGCTCGATGCTGACGACCTCGACAGCTATAAAATGGAGATAATGGAATGACGGAGGCGAAGACAAAACCCTACGCTCCACGGGTGGTATCAGAAGGCGATATTCCGGTACACAAAACCCTGGGCGAAGTCGCCCAGACGCGCAACGTCGGGATACCGCGTCCGATGCCCGGCATTGTGATCCTCGTCCATGGCGAGAACGACGTGGGTGAAGCTTACCAGAATCAGGAGAAAGGAATACTTGTCGGGCTGGGTAAGCGACTCAACCGGCAGGATTTTTACGCCCACGAATGGAAAGACTACAGAATTATCACTCCCGGGCGTTCCCCCATCATCCCGTTTTACTGGGGATATAAACCGGTTACGCATGCTGACTACCGGGCGGACCAGAAGCGCTACCGGGAGGAAGTCGGGAAGCTGAGTGACAAAGCGCATCTGCCCTATGATGCGTACCAGGAAGATAACGAGACGAATAAAAAGTCGCTGGGTAATGACGGGAAAGGGCCGTTTCAGTACCAGAACGATAACTTTAAAAATGCACTTGATACGAGTTTTGCCAAGGGGGGCGGGACCTTTGCCAACGCAACGACGACGATCCCGGATATGCTGGGACCCGGCGCCGGTGGCTTCGGCGTTGCCGCTGCGGGATTTGCCTCGCTGCACTTCAATGATGGCGATTTTACCCATCCCATTTATGAAAACCCGCACCGCATTTACCAGTTTTTTGCCGCTCAACGGCTGGCGGATTTGATTATTCAGATTCGAAGTGAGCCGATTACGGCGAAAGATGTGATTAACATTGTGGCCCATAGTCAGGGCACGATTATTACTATGCTGGCAAATATGCTGGTGAAACAGGCCGGGTATGCTCCGGTAAACTGTGTGATTCTTAATCACTCACCGTATTCTCTTAAGTCGCGCGTGGCTGAAAATATTCAGCCGGGTTATCAACAGACCGACGATGCCAGACAGCAGACATTTAAAAATTTCTGTCGCCTGATGCATACGCAATGGAAAGGTGGCGGGAAAATGGCAGAGAGCAAATTACTGGCTCTGGAGGCCTCCTGTACCCTGCGTAAACCTTCCGATAATCCGCTACGAACGGATGACAGATATTGCCGAAGCAACGACGGTAAAGTGTATAACTACTTTTGCCCGAATGATGGCGTCGTGTCGCTGGAGAATGTGCAGGGGGTTGGCTGGCGGGGCATTCCTCAGAATATTGCCAGTGATATACCGAATCTGTTTCAGCGCGTGTTTTACCAGCATGGTGAAGTAGGAAACATACCTGATGCTAACCCCTTTGAGCTACCACCGCGAAATGAGGGGGATGCAAAATATGCCTTTCTCACGAACGCCAGTTACAGCGCTCGCGATGTGGTAATAAACGGTGAGGAGTTACCGGAACCTTTTATTTTCAAACTCCAGGGGGAGGATAATCACCCGGATAACGATCCTAAAACCAGTGATAAACCGTATACCTATTATGTCGATCCGGACAGCCCGGACGCCTACATTTCCTATTCCGCCAAAGCCAGCGCCATTAAGCGCACAGTAACGACAACCTTTGCTGTGAACCGCTATCAAAATATTGGCTGGCAGCCCGGTCACGTTTTATCTGCTTCAGAGCTTAAAGAAGAGAGTTTTGAACGTAAGCATGAGGTTATTTATGGTGAGGTGTCAGGTTCGCGAGATTTTCAGTTAGTCACACTTACCTGGAAGAAAACATCGGAAGAACTGCAAGCGGAATGGCAGAAAATAGACCCGGTGGGCTACAGCCAGCACTCCTCTATTGTGATGAGCGAATTTGCGCCATCGCACGCTATGGCGTTTGATTTGGCTATTGGGCAGTGCAAATCATTCGATTATCAGGCAGGGAAATTTTGGGAAGGGTTGTTACATCGGGCAGACTGGCGCGATCCGCAGAACGGTTATCAATTTGCGAAAGATTATTACAAAACGGGACGACTCAATGAGCAATTTACAAAAAACTACATGAACAAACCTGACGAGGTTTTACCGACAGGAGTATTTGGGGTAAAGAACCACTTTAACAATTCCGCAATGGTTAAACCGTCCCGCGATCTGGCTGTTGGAAATCAGGAAATAGCAAACCTGCAATGGGATATGCCGAAACCCAAGAGTGAGAGTCAGCTGGCTTAAGGATTGAGCATGAAAAAATTATGTATGGGTCTGTCAGCCGCAGTAGTGGTGCTGGCAACCGGATGCCAGGCGAAAGAACCGCCGACACAGGTTGTTTACCGGTTCGATGATCATCGTTATCTCGAACTGAAAGGCTGGGATTGCGAAGGTGAACTCTGGTTTAGCGATACTAAGAAAGGTATCCATTCACAAATTGCCAGTCAGTTTTATCGAATCTTCACCAAAAAATTCGTGCATCCTTCAGAGCACTATCTTGCTATTCCGTGGTGGGGAAATGTTACTGGTGGTTTTTCAGTATCAAAAGACTATGGGAAAACGTGGGAAAGAGGTGGTGCATCTATGTCACCAGGGAGCAATGAACCTGATGGAAGTAACGCTCCTTATTATGATGATGTCATATCTTTCACCGTCGTCAACGATCAGGGCTTTTTACTGACCAAACACCGGTTGTATATGTCATCAAAGCCATTTGAAGACCCGCGCATTCTGCCCGGTGGGCCGGGGATTGCCTATACCGTGGATGACGGAATGGGAAATAAAGTAAGCGATACGCTGGACCCCCGTTTCCCTGGCTGGGCCTGGGGAATGGTCTATATGACTAAGCAGGGGCTTAAGCACAGCACGCAGCAATTTAAGGCTAACTGGCAAGATTTACCCGACAGCGTACCCGACGTGAAGGGCTATACCGGCTGGGATCATATGCAATGCAACATGGATGCGGGAAAATAGGGAGATAAAGTGATGAAAGGCGTCATTAGGTTAAACGATCCGCTGATAAGCGGAGGAAAAGTCACTAAGGCCTCTGGGGCAGACTTTATGGGTCAGCCCGTGGCCTTGAAAGATGATCTTGTGCAGTGTCCGCTCCATAAAGGGACGTTCGCAATCACTGAATGTCACCCAACCTGGACCATGCATGGCCGTGGGGTTGTGGTAGATGGCTGTCGTGCGGCGTGTGGATGTGAAATCAAAAGTACCTTACCTGTGGCGGGAGCTTCGTAATGCGCGCGTGGTGGTTATACAAAAAACAGCCAGACTCGGTTTCCACTGTGCCAGTCGTCATGATTGTTTTCCTCTATGTGATAGCCGTCGCAATGGGCCTCGCGATCCGGGCTCTCACCTGGCCTGAACAGGAACACGTTACGGTTCTCTTTTTTGTGCCTTCAGTTATTCTGCCCATCTGTGTTGTGTCGTTGTTAGTTTTTACAAGTTTCATATTTCATGACGCCAACATTCATTATGCTGAAACCCGAAAATTCATAGCAAAAGAGCAGGAGATTAATTTAAAGGCGTATGCGCGGAAAAATATGGCTATCGCAGCATGGTCTTCAATAACCCCCCTGGAGCAACCCGCGCTGAATATGTTGAAACTGGAAGGCGAATTTCCGCTGGCACCGAAAACGCCGGTTAATATTCAGCTGGAAGATCGCTTCGACCAGACCAGGAATGAACAGATGTTTTACCGCTTACTGGATCCGATGGCAGAAAAATTGAAGGACTATAACTACCGTATTTTTGAAACCGTTGTCTGGGTTCACGGAGGGAGTGGATCCTGCATTGATGAACTGAGGCGCACTCTGGAGCGGTTGGGTATTGAAACGGCCAGCACGTGTAAAATTGAGTACAGCACAGAATGTCCTGACTACGCGATCGTTAGCCAATGGATGAACTTATCTGATTACAGAGTTGAAAACCGGTTGATTGTTATCGTTCATTTACATGAAGAAAGCGGCGAATCAAAGAGCATGGAAAATGCATGTGCATTCCTGCTGACCAGTCATTATGTCCGGGAGGAGGGCGAAAAACCGGTATATTTATATCAGCCTATGTCTGACGTGACTGATGTAGAGGACAAAATGGCGGTCTTCCTTGAGACGGGTTCGGTACTTACGCCGAAAAATCTCTGGTATACCGGGCTATCCTGTATTGAAAAATATCCATTAATGCAGGCACTGGACAAAAAAGCGCTCACGGTGAAACGGCTGGATATCGATGCCTCTCTGGGCGCAAAGAGTGCCGGGTATCGGTGGCTGGCTCTGGCATTTGCGGCGGATGCGGTAAAATATGCCCAGGGGGAGCAACTGGTAGCATATTCAGACAAAAACAAATTTTGTATTACTGCGCTTTCCTCCATGAAGACAGCTATCCCAAAAAAACTTACCTGGTGTAACTGGAGTAATCCCCTTTATCCTGCGGGGATGGCGGCTTTATTCTGCGTGTTATCCCTCATTGCCTATCGTATCAGTTTCCTGGCGCAAAACGATCCGCCAGCAATCTGGGAACTGATTGCGAGCATAATCATTCCCTTCGTTATTTTTATAGGCCTCGGTAGTTTTGTTTTCATCTCGAAAACGAATGAAGCCTACGAGGACATGGAATACGAATGGAAGCGATAGAAACGAAACAACGTTAATCATGCTATGTGGCTGGTCGCTTAGTTGGCCAGCCTTTAGTTATTTACCCTGTCACTTTTACCGCAGTGGCCGCTATTTTCGCTCTCGCGACGGCTTCGTCCACGTTTTCCCCGGTTGCTAATGCCACGCCCAGACGACGGCTTCCGTCGATCTCCGGTTTGCCGAACAGTCTGACCTGTAAGCCTGCACCAACCGCACCTTCGACGTTATCAAAGGTGACATTCTGGCTGGTCAGCTGCGGCAGGATCACCGCCGAGGCTGCCGGGCCGTACTGACGGATGCCGCCAACCGGCAGGCCGAGGAAAGCACGTACGTGCAGCGCGAACTCAGAGAGATCCTGCGAAATCAGTGTGACCATCCCGGTATCGTGCGGGCGAGGGGAGACTTCGCTGAAGATCACCTCGTCGCCGCAAACAAACAATTCCACGCCGAACAGGCCGTAGCCGCCCAGCGCCAGCACCGTTTTGCGGGCGATCTCCTGCGCGCGTGCCAGCGCCAGCGCGCTCATCTGCTGCGGCTGCCAGGATTCGCGATAATCGCCGTCTTCCTGGCGATGACCAATCGGGTCGCAGAAATAAACGCCATCCACGGCGCTGACGGTGAGCAGGGTAATTTCAAAATCAAATTTCACCACGCCTTCTACGATGACGCGCCCGGCACCGGCACGGCCGCCCTGCTGGGCATAGTCCCAGGCTTTGTCCAGCGTGCTGCTGTCGCGGATAAAGCTCTGCCCTTTGCCAGAGGAGCTCATTACCGGCTTAATGATGCACGGGTAGCCAATCTCCTCTACGGCCTGGAGAAACGCAGCTTTATCCCCGGCAAAACGGTAGCTGGAGGTCGGGAGCTGTAATTCTTCTGCCGCCAGGCGACGAATGCCTTCCCGGTTCATGGTCAGTTTTGCCGCTGTGGCACAGGGCACCACGCGCTGGCCTTCCTGTTCAAGGGCAACCAACATCTCAGTGGCAATGGCCTCAATTTCAGGTACCACGAAATCCGGTTTTTCGTCGGCAATTAACGCCCGCAGGGCATTACCGTCAAGCATATCGATGACGTGCGAGCGATGCGCGACGTGCATGGCGGGCGCATTCGCGTAACGGTCCACCGCAATCACTTCCACACCCAAACGCTGGCATTCAATGGCCACTTCTTTACCCAGTTCACCCGATCCCAACAGCATGACGCGCGTCGCGGCAGGACGCAGCGCGGTTCCTAAACGAGTCATAAAAATCCCCCTGAAAAAGATGCGGGCAGTATAAACGAAAACGTTTGCGTATGTCTTGTATGGCAATAACCGGACACGGGGGAAATTTGCGCTTCTTTAGCACTGACAGACATTTCCTGACACCCGCTCGCTTAGGCTGTGAAGGTTACGCACTGTTACGTGAGGAAAAATATGTCAGGCTGGATGAATCAACTGCAATCCCTGTTGGGACAAAAAGGCTCGTCGTCCGGCGAGCAGGGTCTGAGCAAGCTGCTTGTGCCGGGTGCGCTCGGCGGGCTGGCCGGTTTGCTGGTTGCCAATAAATCATCGCGGAAACTGCTTACCAAATACGGTACCGGCGCGCTGCTGGCGGGCGGAGGGGCTATTGCAGGCTCCGTCTTATGGAACAAATACAAAGACAAGGTGCGCAACGCGCATCAGGATGAACCGCAGTACGGGAAGCAGGTATCGCCGTTAGATTTACGCACCGAGCGCCTGATCCTCGCCCTGGTCTTTGCGGCCAAGAGCGACGGGCATATTGATGCCAGTGAACGTGCCGCAATTGAACAGCAGATGCGGGAAGCGGGCGTTGAGGAGCAGGGCAGGGCGCTGGTGGCGCAGGCCATCGAACAGCCGCTCGATCCGCAGCGTCTGGCGCAAAGCGTGAAAAACGAAGAAGAGGCGCTGGAACTCTATTTTCTGAGCTGTGCTGCCATCGATATCGATCACTTTATGGAGCGCAGCTACCTGAACGCCCTGGGTGATGCGCTGAAGATCCCACAGGACGTTCGTGAGGGAATTGAGCAGGATATTCAGCAGCAGAAGCAGACCCTCGCGGGCTAGAAGGCCATGTTTCGCTTGCATCATACGCGTGTTTTGCCAACCTTATAGGATGTAAAACGAAAAAGTAAGAATGCCATGCCTCCAAAAGCCCGACGTACTCCTTATGCGATCACCACGCATGGCGATACGCGTATCGATAACTACTACTGGCTGCGGGACGATTCTCGTTCCCGGCCAGAGGTGCTCGACTATCTGCACGAGGAAAACGACTATGGCCGCCAGGTCATGGCCAGCCAGCAGGCGCTTCAGGATCAGCTCCTGAACGAAATGGTGCAGCGTATCCCCCAGCGTGATGTCTCTGCCCCGTGGTGCAAAAACGGTTATCGCTATCGCCATATTTATGAGCCGGGAAACGAATATCCCATCTACCAGCGCCAGTCTGTGCTGAGCGCCGAGTGGGACGAATGGGAGAACCTGCTGGATGCTAACAAACGTGCTGCCCACAGTGAGTTTTATACGCTGGGCGGCATGTCCATTTCCCCCGATAACGCCATTATGGCGCTGGCTGAGGATTACCTCTCCCGCCGCCAGTACGGTTTGCGTTTCCGCAATCTTGAAACGGGAAACTGGTATCCCGAAATGCTGGATAATGTCTCCCCCGATTTCGTCTGGGGTAACGATTCAGAAACGGTCTACTACGTTAAAAAGCATGCCTCAACGCTGCTACCTTATCAGGTCTGGCGTCATACGGTGGGGACCGATTCCGCCGACGATGAGCTTGTGTATGAAGAAAAAGACGAGACGTTCTACGTCAGCCTGCATAAAACCTCGTCTCGCCACTACGTGATTATCTTCCTTGCCAGCGCCACCACCTCTGAGGTGCTGCTGCTGGATGCCGAACTGCCGGATGCCCAGCCGTTATGCTTCCTGCCGCGCCGTAAAGATCATGAGTACAGTCTGGATCACTTCCAGCACAGCTTTTACCTGCGTTCGAACCGCGAGGGCAAAAACTTTGGCCTTTATAAAACCAAAGTGCGCGATGAACGGAAGTGGGAAGTGTTAATTCCTGCGCGCGATCAGGTGATGCTGGAGGGGTTCACCCTGTTTACCGACTGGCTGGTGGTGGAAGAGCGTCAGCGCGGACTGACCAGTATCCGCCAAATCAACCGCAAAACCCGCGAAGTGGTGGGCATTGCGTTCGATGACCCGGCTTACGTGACGTGGATCGGCTTTAACCCGGAACCGGAATCGTCCCGCCTGCGGTACGGCTATTCGTCAATGACTACCCCGGACACGTTGTTTGAGCTGGATATGGACACCGGGCAGCGTCAGGTGATTAAACAGGCTGAGGTCCGGGGATTTGAGTCGGAAAATTATCGCAGTGAACACCTGTGGGTGACCGCGCGCGACGGCGTTGAAGTCCCCGTGTCTCTCGTCTACCACAAGGATCACTTCAACAAAGGTAAAAACCCCATCCTCGTCTACGGTTACGGCTCCTACGGATCCAGCATGGACGCCGATTTCAGCAGCAGCAGGCTGAGCCTGCTCGACCGCGGTTTTGTTTATGCGATTGCCCATATTCGCGGCGGCGGCGAGCTGGGTCAGCACTGGTATGAAGACGGAAAATTTCTCAAAAAGAAAAATACCTTCAATGACTACCTTGATGTCTGCGATGCGCTGATCGCGCAGGGTTATGGCGATCCGCAACTCTGCTTTGGCATGGGGGGCAGCGCCGGAGGCATGTTAATGGGAGCCGTGGTAAACCAGCGGCCTGAACTGTTTAAAGGCGTTATCGCTCAGGTGCCGTTTGTGGACGTGGTGACGACCATGCTGGACGAAACCATTCCGCTGACCACCGGGGAGTTTGAGGAGTGGGGGAACCCGCAGGATGAAACCTATTACCGTTACATGAAAGAGTACAGCCCGTACGATAACGTCGAGGCGAAAGCCTATCCGCATATGCTGGTGACCACCGGCCTGCACGATTCCCAGGTGCAGTACTGGGAGCCCGCGAAATGGGTGGCGAAGCTGCGTGAGCTAAAAACTGACGATAATCTGCTGCTGCTGTGTACCGATATGGACTCGGGGCACGGAGGGAAATCAGGGCGATTTAAATCCTATGAAGGGGTGGCGCTGGAGTACGCCTTTTTGATTGGCCTGGCGCAGGATACGCTGCCAGGCCGCGCGGGAACTCAGGCTTCGCCTAAATAATGCTTCAGCGTCAGGCGCAGTTCCGGGCTCATTCTGTCGAGGTTGTTGTACAGCCAGCGCAGATAGCCCGGATCGTTGTCCGCCACTTCCGATACCGGTTTTCCACGATATTTACCGAACGTGAAGGTGGTCAGTAGGGCGGGGCGGCCGGTAATGGTCGCCATATCGTCCGGCGTCCAGCCGGAAGTATTCATGATATCAATCAGGAGCGCTGCGGTGATGTAGCAGTCATAGAGGGCGCGGTGATGATGCAGTCCTTCCGGCGTCCGCACGCTTAGTTTGCGCGACTTATACAGCGCCATATTGCTGTATTTGATCCCCGGCCACAGACGGCGCGCCAGCTTCATGGTGCAAATCCATTCACCGGGCATCTCCGGCAGCACGCGGCGGTCAAAGCTGGCGTTATGGGCGACATACCACTGGCTACCGTGGTAAAGAGGGATGATCTCTTCAATCCACGGCTTATCCGCCACCATCGATTCCGTAATGTGATGAATTGCCATCGCCTGCGCACTGATGGGACGGTCCGGGCGCACCAGGTGGCTCATTGGATTGACTATCTTTCCGTCAACCACGTCGACAGAGGCGACTTCCACAATTCCACCCTGCAAATCGCAGGTTTCGGTATCGATAACGCGCAGCATTGATCGCTCCTGATCCTAAAATGCCTAGCCTAATGGAATGATATCCCCTTGCCAACCCTGTCGGCCCAAAGAACCGGTTAACAGCAACTCTCCCTTATCGGCACGCACGATCAGCTGACCTTTTTCATCCCATAACGCGCTACCGCTGCGCGCGTTCGCCATTAATACCGCGATGGCGTACTTATGCGCGAAGCGTTGTAACGAACTGATGGATTGCCGCCAGCGTTGCTCACCCACCGCCAGGCTGCTGGTGAATAGTGTTGCCTCTGGGTCCAGTTCCGGGGCGTCAGCCTGATTATCAACGATGGTTAACCGTTTATTGCCAGGAATAACACCCGCACCGTTACCCTGCGGATAACGCCGGATGGTCGACAGGTTAGGGGTGAAAAGCGCGAGTCCTTTCTGTTGCTGGAGCGTAATACCGGCAATCACCGTGATGAAACGTGACTGCGCCGCGTGAAGGAGGGGGGCAAGCTGCAAATCGTCGGGGGGTGGGGGTAAGGTTGTTCCGCCAGGGCCGGTAAGCGAAAGCTCCGGAAAGACGACTAAATCGCACCCATGCGAGGCAGCCTCGGCAATAAAGTGCAGGTGATGTTTTACGTGCTCATCAACACAGTTGTGCCGCGGAGCATACTGAGCCGCGGCAATAGTCCATCGTGACATCGTGACTTCCTTATACACTAAGTCGCTGGGATTTTAAGATTACACCTAAATTTATCAGGGTTTTCTTATCCTGCCACATAACGCGTAAGGAAGTGTAACGGGACGTTAAGCTTATTTAACTTTAGGTTCGTACGGCAGGCGCGAGAGATTAACGGAGGCGAGGCGATGCGCAATAAGACGTTCGCGGAACCAGTCGCGCAGATGCGCGGGTTGTTCACGCTCTACCACTTCAGCCACGACGGGCATGTTGTAACGCTCTTTGAATGCGACCCCCGCGGCGGCGAGATCGACATTCACTTTGTCCATCTCGTCCTGAGGAAGGGCGGCCAGGTTAACGTTCATTTCCTTCTCCTTTTTCTGCGGCGGCAACGTTACCGCGATTGTTCAACGATGACAAGGGAGCAAAGGATGTTCCTCGACTCGTTAATTATACAGAGTTATTCTTTAGCATTCAGGCATAACGAAAAGGAATGATTGTGATGCACTTTACCCCTTCCCGCGTCGCGTGTGCGCTGGTGTTTCTGCTCTCTTCGGCAATCGCGCCATCAGCTCTGGCCCATGCGCACCTTAAGCAACAATCCCCGCAGGAAAATACCGTCGCGACGGCACCCGACGTCATTACCCTGAATTTCTCGGAAGGCATTGAACCTGCCTTCAGCGGCGTCGTGGTGACGGACGCGCAGCAGCACAAAATCCAGACCGGCGCGGTGAAGCGTGACGAGAAGGATAACGCAAAGCTGATTGTTCCTCTTGAGAAACCGTTGACGACCGGCATCTATACGGTGGACTGGCATGTGGTCTCCGTGGACGGCCACAAAACCAAGGGCAGCTATCACTTTAGCGTGAAATAGTATGCTGGCCCTGAGCTACGTAGCGTTTCGCTTTATCCATTTTGTTGCGCTGATACTACTTTTCGGCAACGCGCTATACAGTGTCTGGTTTGCACCGTCTTCGTTGCAGCGCCTCATGACGCAGCGTTTCCAGCGCCAGCAGAATATCGCGGCCTTAATCAGCCTGATGGCTGCTCTGCTGATGTTCGGCCTGCAAAGTGGGTTAATGGGCAATGGCTGGGGTGATGTCATTCGCCCGGCGGTCTGGCGCAGCGTGCTGGGCACGCAGTTTGGTGGCGTCTGGCTGTGGCAAATGGTGCTGGCCGCTGTGACCGCGGGTGCTGCATGGCTTACCCCGCAAAAGGGCTCACGGCTGTTACTGCTCGCGATGGGGCAACTGGTGCTGCTGGCGGGCGTGGGACATGCCGCGATGAACGGTGGCGCGCCGGGTGCGTTGCATCGTCTGAACCATGCGATTCACCTGCTCTGCGCCGCCACCTGGGTGGGCGGTTTACTGCCGCTGCTGTTCTGTATGCGGCTGGCGAAAGGCCGCTGGCAGCCAGCCGCTATCTTTACCATGATGCGCTTCTCCCGCGTGGGGCATTATGCCGTGGCGGGCGTGCTGCTGACCGGGATAATCAATACGCTCTTTATTGTGGGCATAGACGTGCCGTGGGAAGCGCCTTATGTACGGCTGTTGTTGTTTAAATGTGCGCTGGTCATCATGATGGTGGCAATTGCGCTGGCGAATCGGTATTTTCTTGTACCACGCTTTCGCCCTGATGCCGGGCGGGAACAACAGATTTTTATCAGGATGACACAGGCAGAAGTGGTGCTGGGCGCGCTGGTACTGGCGGCCGTCAGCCTGTTCGCGACCTGGGAACCCTTCTGACAAGGTTTAATAACTTATGAAAAAGACACTGCTTTCTCTTTTACTTCTCACCTGTGCCAGCAGTGCGCTGGCCGCGCCGCAGGTCATCACCGTCAGCAGGTTTGAAGTGGGTAAGGACAACTGGGCATTTAATCGTGAAGAGGTCATGCTCACCTGCCGTCCCGGTAACGCGCTGTATGTCATCAATCCCAGTACGCTCGTGCAGTATCCGTTAAATGACGTAGCGGAGCAGCAGGTTGCCAGCGGGAAAAGTAACGGACAGCCTGTCAGCGTGATCCAGGTGGATGACCCGGCAAACCCCGGGCAGAAGAAGAGTCTGGCACCGTTTATTGAGCGCGCTAAAAAGCTCTGCTAGCCGTCAGGTTTCCAGTAAAAAAAACCGCAGGTGCTTGTAAAAGCTCTGCGGTTTTTCACATTTAGTGATGTTCTGACGCTTTTTTTCAGACCACTTTTACTGTGGACTGGAAAACCTGACGTCGTCATCTATTCTTAAAGGGCAAGGCGATTGAGCCTGCATTAATGCCAACTTTTAGCGCACGGCTCTCTCCCAAGAGCCATTTCCCTGGACCGAATACAGGAATCGTATTCGGTCTCTTTTTATCTGCATGAAAATAAACGATAAAATCCGGTTTTCGTCTCAGCAGAAGGTTCACTTCCTGTGCGCCTGCTTCAAACATACCACAACCCGGCAGGCGTAAGTCCAGTCCTTTTTGGCTGTTTTGTTAAATTTTTGTTTGTATTTTGCCTGAGACGACTGCGGGATCAATGCGCGCATGTACGGAAGCCGCAATATCATCAAGTAACGCAAAGCGGCGACGGTATTCGGCGCGTTTTTTGCTGGCAATCTCCTCCAGTGCTTTACGCTCCATCTGGAGCGGCAACTGCCAGCAGAAGGCGGAGAGTTTCTTTCCGTTCAGGCCTTCCCAGAACTCGTCGTAGCTGGCGTGAAAATGACGCCCTTTACTCAGACGGTAGCGCAGCGCGCGGAAAACATGGCCTTCATCGCTGACGGCAAAAATCGCGCTGATGTTCGAGCGTGAGGCAAGCTGGAAGATCACCTCCATCAGCACGCGTTTCGGGAAAAGCCCATGGCAGGCACGGGTAGCCTGCTTAATCACCTCCCGTGAAACATGACGACGGGGACCCTGGAGGCCGCCGATCACCAGCACCATACGGCCGTTACTGCGTGCGACACAGAACGTCAGGCTGGCAAGCAGCGTGTTGTCATTGTCATGCAGCCAAAGCGTGCTTTCGCCTTCACGTTCAGCCTTACCTGCGGACGAGGCGTGGACGGTATAAATTTCGCCGTTTTTTGCCTCGAACCGGACAACCGGCACCTCTTGCGGATTAGTCAGCGCGTGGGCGAGGGCGGTATTTGTCAGACTATCAATCCACTGATAGTGGCTGACGATAGCATCGGCCCGGTCGTTTGAGTTCAGGCCACGCATCAGATACTGGCGGTGAGTTTTGCTCGGCAAGGTAATTTGAGAGGTGAGCAGCCTGTCGAAATCATCGCGCCCGGATAGCGCCTCCAGCATGCGATGGGTGGAGGACCAGAATAAAAGCGAGCGCAGAAGGAACTTTAACCGGTAATCACGTTTGTGCCAGATTGGGCCGGGAACGCGTTTCCCTCTCACCAGTTCAGAAATAATATTTGTGCGATGCGGATAAAAAACATCGTTTTGCAGGTATATGTTTGACACGTGAAAATCCCTCTTTTTATTCCGCATTATTTTAAAGGCCAGGGAATAAGGGATTAATAGCGCAGCGATCTTTATTTCCGGCTGGTTTATGGTTTGTTTGGATTCGCGATATCCAACGCCAGCGCATGACATTTTCTGTGGCAGCTATACTTCTTACAGGAGGCGTTATGTATCAGAAAATAGAGGGAGAACACTGGCGTCATGTCTGGGTTGTCAGCGATATTCATGGTTGCTATCAGTGGCTTATGGATGAGCTTAAACGACGGCATTTTAATCCTGATGCGGATCTGCTTATCTCGGTGGGGGATATTATCGACCGCGGTCCCGACAGCGTGAAATGTTTACAGTTGATGCAGGAAAAGTGGTTTTATGCGGTACGCGGTAATCACGAGCAAATGGCGTTAGATGCGCTTGAAAATAATGATTTTAGTCTCTGGTCGATAAATGGCGGTAACTGGTTTACCGGCTTACGGTCGCTCAACAAAAGCAGGCGAAGGATTTACTCGACGCGTGTCGGGACTTACCGCACATTATTGAAATAACCTGCAAAAACGGTCTGAACGTGATTGCTCATGCGGATTATCCCGCCGCCGAATATGCCTGGCATAAGCCGGTAGATGCCCAGCGGGTGCTGTGGGATCGCGACCGGTTAATGGGCTTTATGGTGGGTAGAGGGCAGGGCATTAGCGGTGCGGATCACTTCTGGTTCGGACATACGCCTGTGGACAAGCGCTACGATTTCAACAATCTGCACTACATTGATACGGGAGCGGTGTTCGGGGGCTTTCTGACGCTGGCGCAGCTTCAGTAATAAATAACCCGCCTTCGGGCGGGTTCTCTTTGGGTTATGCAAGACGCAAGACCCAGGCATCGGTTTTACTGTCGTAATGTTCACGGTACAGAACGGAATGTTCCCCATCAAGGATCGCCGGGACGCTGGTATCTGCATCCCAGGCGTCCAGTTGCATGCACAAATCCGGATCGGATTTGCAGGGAATACTTAACGTTCGTTCGCCTTGTGCTTCGCCGCGCAATTCAGCGTCGTCGATTTCAAAAGCGCCAATGCGTACGCTGGTTTTCGTCATAATGCTCTCCGGTTTGTTGCCCAAAATCTGGTATGACCAGTGCAGTCATCCATTTTTGATCCTAGACAAGGAGAGCGAAATAGCCAGTAAAAAAATGCGTTTTTTCAGTCAGTGCGGCTGTTACCGGTAAACAGGCGACCATCGCGTACCAGTTCACGCGGATAGCTATTTTTCAGCCGCGAGCCGACTTTTTTCGCCAGCCCGAGCGGATAGCCCTGATACGTCACGATGACTTCATCCTGTGACGGGCCGTCTTCCGGGTAAACGTCACGACCGCGATACCACTCTTCCGCTTCATGATGCGTCAGGGCGAAGGTGTTCTCATTGCCTGCCAGCGCAATGACCGCTTCGTGCTGCCAGCGATATCCTTTGTTGTGGATCTCCGCCAGGCGAATACCGAGGCGGGAGAAACGCACCTTACCAATCAGCGGTTCGATGTTGACCGGGAACAGCCACAGCTCTTTGTCCCGCATCCAGAGGCGCAGGCTCTCATCCCAGTGCAGTCCCACTTTGCTGGCAGCCGCTTGCGCCTGTGTCGCCTCACGGCCTTTAACCGGCGCGAACGGGAAGTTGCCGACCTTAAACTTAGGGACAGGCAGCGGATCGACGGCGCGGGTTTTACGCAGTCGTGCGACAAAGAACCCCTCGCAATCGTAAATCTGCGGGAAGACGTGCAGGAAGCCTTCAGGGGTGGCCGCGTGACTGGCCGAATCGAAGAGGGTGTCCAGCGGCAGAAACTCGACGGCATCCGCATAGCGTTGCCTGAGCCACAGGCAGACGTCCTCGTTTTCATCGCGGTTCAGCGTGCAGGTGGAGTAAACCAGCGTTCCACCGGGGCGCAGGGCATGAAACGCACTGTCGATCAGTTCACGCTGCGTGGCGGCGATCTCCAGGTTGCTTTCAACGGACCAGTTTTTTAACGCATCAGGATCTTTACGCACTACGCCTTCGCCGGAGCAGGGCGCGTCGAGCAGGATGGCATCAAAAGCTTCCGGCAAGGCAGCGCCAAACACGCGACCGTCGAAGTGTGTTAACGCGACGTTGTGGATCCCGCAGCGGCTGATATTGGCGTGCAGGACTTTGACGCGGCTGGCGGAAAATTCGTTGGCGAGGATCGCGCCGCGGTTGTTCATCCGGGCGGCAATTTGCGTGGTTTTAGAGCCCGGCGCCGCCGCGACATCCATCACCCGCTCAGGCTGGTTTCCGTCGGCAAACAGCGCGGCAACCGGCAGCATGGAGCTGGCTTCCTGAATATAAAACAGCCCGCTCAGGTGCTCGGCGGTGCTGCCGAGCGGCAGGCTCTCCTCTTCATCCCGCTCGATCCAGAACCCTTCCTCACACCACGGCACCGGCGTCAGCTGCCAGCCGTAGGAGGAGACGAGATCCAGAAACGCTCCGACGCTGATTTTCAGCGTATTGACGCGAATACTTCGACGCAAAGGGCGCTGGCAGGCGGCGACGAAATCGTCGAAAGAGAGATGAGCAGGAAGCGCCTCGCGCATCTGTGCGAGGAATTGTTCAGGAAGAAATACGGAGTTTTGAGCCACGGGCACACCACAGGGAAACATTCAGGCGCGCAGTGTAACATAAAGGCTCCGGCGCGTTGACACCGGAGCCTGCGAGATTAACGCGGCAGCGCCGTTCCCCATTCGCGCCACTCTTTCGGTTCACTTTCCAGCAGCAGGAAGTGTTTTCCTGCCTGCGCCTTAGGCGCCAGAGGCGTGCCAGGCGGCGTCGCGAAGGCAATGCCGCCGCGAATGAACTGGTTAAAGGTCCCCGTTTTGACCACGCCACCGGTCAGGCCGAAGTCCAGCGAGTAGCCTGAAGCCAGCCAGAACACCGAGTTGTTGCGAACCAGATGCTGATAACGCTGGCTGATGCGCAGGCCGACCATCACGCGATCGGACAGATTACCCAGCGTCAGGCTTGTTACTGTTCCCACTTCAATACCGCGGAACAGGACCGGCGTACCGATGCCCAGCGAACCGGCTTCCGGTACTTCAACCACAATGCTCAGACCGTCCAGATAACGGGAATCGGTGATGGTCGCCTCCTGCAACTCAAACTCACGACGCGCGTTGCCCCGACCCGGTTCAACGTTAATGTACGGCTGAAGTATGGTGTCGAGATGCTCAACCCCTGCGGCAGAAATTTGCGGCGTAACCACCGAGAAGCGCGAGCCTGCCCGGGCGAACGTCTGTACATATTCCGGATAAAGCACGGCGGTAGCCTGAACTTCATTGCGCGCGGTGATCAGCGTCAGCTTCTGAACCTGCCCGATATCAATTCCGAGATAGCGGATAGGCATGCCTTCTGCCAGTTTACCGGCATCAAAGGTGTGCAGGGTAATCTGTCCCCCGACGGCGCGCGCCGCGGTTTCAGACGGGAAGAGGATCCGCTTGTCACCTTTACGCATGTTGCCGCCCGCGCCGCTCAGGTTATCGAAGCTGATCGCACCGCGCAGGGCACGGGAGAGGGGAGACGCCTGTACGGTCAGCCCGTTGCCATTGAGCTGCACTTTCGCGCCGCCTTCAGCCCAGAACACGCTGTTTGGCGTGAGCAGCTTGCGATACTCCGGCTTGATATGCAGTTCGATATCAAACGCGTCCGCACGAGGACGAACGGTGATCACTTCTCCGACCTCAAACTTACGATAAAGCACGACGGAGCCTGCCTGGACATCCGGCAGCGTTTCAGCGCTTAAGGTCAGCGTGGTGGTCGGCAGGTCGCCGAGGCTGTTTTCAATGGCTTTGTCCAGATTGGCGAACAGTGGATAGCTCTCACGCAGCGCGCCTTTGCTGCCCGGCAGAATGCGGATCCCGCCGTTAACCCACTCGCTGGCGCTGGCGCCGAGGAACTCAACGCCGTCCAGACCCACCTTCACGTCGACCCGGCTGTTCACCACAAATTTACTGTCGCCGTGCACAAGGTTGCCGTACTGCGGATCGATGGCGGCGGAGAAGGAGACCCCTTTTTCCGTCAGCTTTCGTTCCAGAACCTGACCCACCTGCACACCGTGCAGGATTAGCGGTTGACCGGCTTCGATACCATAGCTTTCCGGCGCATTCAGCTTAACCGTCAACACGCCCGGTTTTTGCAGCAGAGCTTTATCCGCCGGCGCGATGACAAAGTTTTTATTCGGCGCACCTTCACCGGGGATCAGCTCAAAGGTGCTTCCCGTCAGCAGGGAACTGATGCTAGCGTCGCTGAGGGAGAGCTTCGGATTACGCAGCTCGATGCGTGTTTTTTCCCGCAGGAGGTCCACAACGCTCGGATCCACCGTCATTTCGCCGGTAACGGAGCCGCCCGCGTTGAGGGTTAATTTTGTCAGTTGCCCGACCTCTAAACCCTGGTACATCAGCGGTGTCGAACCGGCTTTCAGGCCTTTGGCATCCGGCAGGGTCAACTTGACGATGACACCGCGCTGGCTGTGTGCCAGGTCGGCGTACAGACCAAAGGTATCCTCTGCGGCGGCAGGGCTGGAGTCAGCAGGTGAGTCGAAGGCGATAGCACCATTCACCAGCGCCGCCAGGCTCTCAAGCTTCACTTTCGCACCGCTTAAGCTCAGGTCGGCATCGACACCGGAGACGTTCCAGAAGCGGCTGCCTTTTTTTACCAGGTTGGTAAAACGGCGATCGATCAGTACATCAATGGTCACGCCATCTTTGTTCGGGTTAATGGCGTAGTCGTAAACGCGGCCAACCGGAATTTTGCGGAAATAGACCAGAGAACCACTGTTCAGCGAGCCCAAATCCGGCGCGCGGAGGTGGATCATCAGATCGCCGTTATTCAGCCGATATTTCGGCTGGGTATCCAGCGCAACAAAGTGATCCTGTGGCTCACCTTTGCCAGGCATCATGCCGATATAGTTACCGCCCACAAGCGCATCCAGCCCGGAAACGCCGGCCAGGGAGGCTTTAGGCGTGACCAGCCAGAACTGCGTTTCGGCGCGCAGGGCATCCTGCATGTCAGACTTAATGCTCGCCCGGACCTGGATTTTGTTCAGCCCTTTGCCGAGGGAAATATCCTGCACGGTACCCACTTCCACCCCCTGGAAGCGAACGGGGGTACGTCCGGCGACAATGCCGTCCGCAGACTGGAAATCAATCGTGATGGTACTCCCGCGATCTTCATAGCTCGTCCAGATAAGCCAGCCTGCGATCATCAGCGCGATGACAGGCAGCAACCAGAATGGCGAAATGCGGCGTTTTGTTTTAATTCTCGCTTCAGTCGGCGAAGCGGGCGTTTCCTGACTCATGTGCGTCCCAAAGTAAGCGGCTGTCCAGCCATTCCACTGCAAGAATAGTCAATATCACCGCAGAGCCGAAATAAAAAGCTGCGGGTCCCATGGTAAAAGCAAGTAACTGATCGCGATTGATGAGCGACATCATCAGCGAAATCACGAACAGATCCAACATCGACCAGCGACCAATCCAGGTCACGAATCGCAGAAGCAGGATGCGGGTGCGTAGTCCTTGTGCGCATTTAAAGTGAATGCTGATAAGTAGCGTAAACATCACCACCACTTTGGTAAAGGGCACCAGAATACTGGCGATGAACACAATGGCGGCAACCCCCACGTTACTGTGCGCCAGAGAGATAATCCCCGAAAGGATAGTATCTTCCTGTCGGGCGCCGTTCACATAAATTACGGAGATCGGCAGCATATTGGCCGGGAATAAAAATATCAGTGAGGCGATAAGCGCCGCCCAGCATTTTTGCAGGCTGTTGTTGCGCCGCAATCTTAACGGAATGTGGCAGCGAGGACACCTCCCGCGTTTATCCGGAAAACCGGTGTAATGGCACCCCAGGCAGACGCGCAGGTTTTCATCAGGCCGGGTCGCGGGACGCTGAGGGTAAAATCGCTCCCAAAGCTGTTCAACATTCAGATGAATCAGGGTCAAAATACTCAGCAGGACCAGTGAAATAAACGCAAAAAGGCCAATGCCGGGTTGTAAAAACGCATAATCCTGCACCTTAATGGAGGCCACGCCGACGCCCACCAGATAGATGTCCAGCATCACCCACTCCTTGAGCTTTTCCAGCATGAGCAGGACAGGGCGCAGGTTCATCCCCAGAATGTTGCCAAACCACAGGTAGGCAATTGCCGCGACCAGCACCAGCGGTGCGCCGACGACGCAGAACAGCACCATAGCGCCGGTGAGCGGATCGCCCTCGCGCGTCATCTGCCAGATCCCCTGCAATACGTTAGCGTCAATACGCACGCCAAGCAGGTAGAGCTTTAACAGCGGCTCGGTCCAGGCGAACGGCATCAGCAGCAGCATGGTAACCGCCATTGCCGCCAGACGCGTCAATGACCAGTCCCGGCCATCGCGAATTTTGGCATCGCAGCAAGGGCAAAAAGCACTTTGGTGCGATTTCATCTTCGGCAACATAAAAAGCGTATCGCACTGGGGACAACGCTGATAATGTGCACGAGGCAGAGCCTGGCTTACCGTACGGACAACGATCTTTCTTGTCGGCGTAATTTGGGGTGTTTTTAGGGCCATCAGTCGCACACAGATAAGTATTGTTGAAAGTTATAATAACTCATGAACGGATTCATCTTGAGCATGAGCGCATTTAATGCTTATTTTAATAGGCTATGCGGTAATTATGTAAGATAACTAAGTGATTGAATAATGAACAAAACAGAATTCTACGCGGATCTGAATCGCGATTTTAAGGCATTAATGGCAGGGGAAACCAGTTTCTTAGCCACTCTGGCAAATACCAGTGCGTTACTGTTCGAACGCCTTTCTGACGTGAACTGGGCGGGCTTTTATCTGCTGGAAGGCGACACGCTGGTGCTGGGGCCTTTCCAGGGGAAACTCGCCTGCGTACGCATCCCGGTAGGTCGCGGCGTGTGCGGTACCGCAGTGGCGACCCGTCAGGTTCAGCGTGTCGAAGATGTACATGCGTTTGACGGCCACATTGCCTGCGATGCCAGCAGCAATTCTGAAATCGTACTGCCGCTGGTGGTTAAAAATCAGATTATTGGCGTTCTGGATATCGACAGCACGGTCTTCAGCCGCTTTACTGCCGAGGATGAGCAGGGGCTGCGCGCGTTGGCCGCAAACCTGGAAAATGTTCTGGCAGAGACCGATTATCATAAATTCTTTGCGAGCGTCGCAGGATAATCAACGGATAACGTAGCATTTACTGATAGCGTCATTATAATGTCGCCTGTTCATGCCTGCGCTTGTTGGCAACGTCCGTTGTAATCAGGAAATTTCATGGAAAATCAACCTAAGTTGAATAGCAGTAAAGAAGTTATCGCATTTCTGGCCGAGCGTTTCCCGCAGTGCTTCAGCGCTGAAGGTGAAGCGCGTCCTCTGAAAGTCGGTATCTTTCAGGATCTGGTCGCGCGCGTTGAGGGGGAGATGAACCTCAGCAAAACGCAGCTTCGTTCTGCCTTGCGCCTTTATACCTCGAGCTGGCGTTACCTGTACGGTATCAAGCCGGGTGCGACCCGTGTCGACCTTGACGGCAACCCGTGTGGTGAGCTGGACGAGCAGCACGTAGAACATGCGCGTAAGCAGCTTGAAGAAGCTAAAGCTCGCGTTCAGGCACAGCGTGCTGAACAGCAGGCCAAAAAACGCGAAGCCGCAGCGGCAAACGGTCAGGAAGACGCCCCTCGTCGCGAGCGTAAACCGCGTCCGGCACCGCGTCGTACTGAAAATAACGATCGCAAACCGCGTGCTGACAAACCAGCAGCTAAAGCCCCACGTGCGCCGCGCGAAGAGCCGCGCCACACCCCAGTTTCGGACATCAACGCCCTGAGCGTAGGTCAGTCTCTGAAGGTTAAAGCGGGTAACAATGCGATGGATGCCACCGTACTGGAAATCACCAAAGATGGCGTTCGTGTACAGCTGACTTCTGGTATGTCAATGATTGTACGCGCAGAACACTTGTTGTTCTGAAACGGAGGCCGAGCCTGGCATGAACACTTTTTTTAAGCTCACCGCGCTGGCTGGCCTGTTTGCTATAACAGGCCACGCTTTCGCTGTGGACGATATTACGCGTGTTGATCAAATTCCGGTTCTTAAGGAAGAAACTCAGCACGCGACGGTGAGTGAGCGCGTGACGTCGCGCTTTACTCGTTCGCACTATCGTCAGTTCGATCTCGATCAGGCCTTTTCGGCCAAAATCTTTGACCGTTATCTGAACTTGCTGGATTACAGCCATAACGTACTGCTGGCCAGCGATGTCGAACAGTTCGCTAAACGCAAATCCGAAGTGGGTGATGAGCTGCGCTCCGGAAAGCTGGATCTTTTCTACGATCTGTACAACTTATCGCAAAAGCGCCGTTTTGAGCGTTATCAATACGCGCTGAAAGTGCTGGAACGTCCGATGGACTTCACCGGCAACGACACCTTTAATCTGGACCGCAGCAAAGCGCCATGGCCGAAAGATGAGGCTGAACTGAATGCGCTGTGGGACGGAAAAGTCAAATATGACGAACTGAGCCTCAAGCTCACAGGCAAAGACGAGAAAGAGATCCGTGAGACGTTAAACCGTCGCTACAAATTCGCAATTCGTCGTCTGGCGCAGACCAACAGTGAAGATGTTTTCTCGCTGGCGATGACCGCGTTTGCGCACGAAATTGATCCGCACACTAATTATCTCTCTCCACGTAACACCGAACAGTTCAATACCGAAATGAGCCTGTCTCTGGAAGGTATCGGTGCTGTGCTTCAGATGGACGATGACTACACCGTTATCAACTCCATGGTAGCTGGTGGCCCTGCGTCGAAAAGCAAAGCGATCAGCGTAGGCGACCGTATTGTCGGTGTAGGTCAAACCGGAAAGAGCATGGTGGACGTGATTGGCTGGCGACTTGATGACGTAGTTGCGTTGATCAAAGGGCCGAAGGGCAGCAAAGTTCGCCTGGAGATCCTGCCAGCCGGAAAGGGGACCAAAACCCGTATCGTTACTCTGACCCGTGAGCGTATCCGTCTGGAAGATCGCGCGGTGAAAATGTCGGTGAAAACCGTGGGTAAAGAGAAGGTTGGCGTTCTGGATATCCCTGGCTTCTACGTTGGCCTGACCGATGATGTGAAAGTGCAGCTCCAGAAGCTTGAAAAGCAGAATGTCAGCAGTGTGATCATCGACCTGCGCAGCAACGGCGGCGGGGCATTGACCGAGGCCGTCTCGCTCTCCGGGCTGTTTATCCCGTCTGGCCCGGTGGTTCAGGTGCGCGATAACAACGGTAAAGTGCGTGAAGATGCCGATACCGATGGCGTGGTCTATTATAAGGGTCCGCTGGTGGTGCTGGTCGATCGCTTCAGCGCCTCTGCATCGGAAATCTTCGCTGCTGCCATGCAGGATTACGGCCGGGCGTTAATCGTCGGCGAACCGACGTTTGGCAAGGGCACCGTTCAGCAGTACCGCTCTCTGAACCGTATTTACGACCAGATGCTGCGTCCTGAATGGCCGGCGCTGGGCTCAGTACAGTACACCATTCAGAAGTTTTACCGTGTTAACGGCGGCAGTACGCAGCGCAAAGGCGTGACGCCGGACATCATGATGCCGACAGGTACCGAAGAGACGGAAACGGGCGAGAAGTTTGAAGATAACGCGCTGCCGTGGGATAGCATTGATGCCGCGACATTCGTGAAATCGGGTGATATGAAACAGTTCGGTCCGGAACTGCTGAAAAATCACAACGACCGTATCGGGAAGGATCCGGAATTCCAGTACATCATGAAGGACATCGCGCGTTTCAACGCTCTGAAAGCGAAACGGAACATTGTCTCTCTGAACTACGCCCAGCGTGAGAAAGAGAACAATGAAGATGACGCGACACGTCTGGCGCGTATCAACGATCGCTTCAAACGTGAAGGCAAGCCTCTGCTCAAAAAACTGGACGATCTGCCTAAGGATTACCAGGAGCCCGATCCGTATCTGGACGAGACGGTGCATATCGCGCTTGATCTCGCGAAGCTGGAAAAAGAGAAACCTGCCGTACAACCTGCTCCGACAAAATAATCCCCCAACAGGCACAAGAAATTGTGCCTGTTTCTTTTTGTTCCTCATCCTTCCGTCAGGCAGATTTCCAATTGTGTAAAGTTGTGTCTTTCTGGTGACTTACGCCGTCTGGATGCTTGAAAATAGCCGCAATACCCATACGATGTGGGTAATCGCATAGTGCGTTTTGTTAAACTGAGGTTAAAAGAATATTATGATGCGAATCGCGCTCTTCCTGCTCACCAACCTGGCGGTGATGGTGGTATTCGGGCTGGTGCTAAGCCTGACGGGAATTCAGTCGAGCAGCGTTCAGGGTCTGTTGATTATGGCGCTGCTGTTTGGTTTCGGTGGCTCTTTCATTTCACTGCTGATGTCGAAGTGGATGGCACTGAAATCCGTGGGCGGTGAAGTTATTGAGCAGCCGCGTAACGATATGGAACAGTGGTTGATGAGCACGGTTGCTCAGCAGTCAAAGCAGGCGGGCATAGCCATGCCGCAGGTGGCGATCTACCACGCGCCGGATATCAACGCGTTTGCTACCGGTGCGCGTCGTGACGCGTCCCTGGTGGCCGTCAGTACCGGTCTGCTGCAAAACATGAGCCGTGACGAAGCGGAAGCGGTTATTGCTCACGAGATCAGCCATATCGCTAACGGCGATATGGTCACCATGACCTTGATCCAGGGCGTGGTGAACACCTTCGTTATCTTTATTTCCCGTATTCTGGCGCAGATTGCTGCCGGATTTATGGGTGGCAACCGTGATGAGGGTGAAGAGAGCAACGGTAACCCGCTGATCTATTTCGCTGTTTCAATGGTGCTGGAGCTGGTGTTCGGTATCCTGGCAAGCATCATTACCATGTGGTTCTCCCGTCATCGTGAGTTCCACGCGGATGCCGGTTCTGCGAAACTGGTGGGTCGTGAGAAGATGATTGCTGCGCTGCAACGTCTGAAAACCAGCTACGAGCCGCAGGAAGCAAACAGCATGATGGCCTTCTGTATCAATGGTAAATCAAAGTCGCTGAGCGAGCTGTTTATGTCACACCCGCCGCTGGATAAACGTATTGAAGCGCTGCGAAGCGGCGAGTACCTGAAGTAATACCCGCCGGATGAAAAAAACCGGGCAGGAGACAATCTCCGCCCGGTTTTTTTATGCCTGCGCCTTTGGCTGGGTCACACGAAGGCCGCTAATGATAGCCGCGAGGGTCGCCAGTGTCCCTGCGGTAATCAGCGCAACGTGTGTCGCATTTTGCCCGGCAAGGTTAAACATCAACGCCACCATTGCGGCCCCGGTGCTTTGCCCTAACAGTCTTGCCGTACCCAGCATCCCGCTGGCACCACCGCTGCGATGACGTGGGGCAGAGGTGATAATTGTGTGGTTGTTAGGTGACTGGAACAAACCAAAACCTGCCCCGCACAGGATCATGCGCCAGATAATATCCAGATCCCCCGGCGAGGAGGGCAGGAGCGACAGCGCAAACAGTCCTGCTGCCATGACGATCAGCCCGATAGCCCCCAGCAGTCCGGCATGAACGCGCTCAATAAGGTACCCGGCCAGCGGGGCCATCACCATGGTTGCCAAAGGCCAGGGTGTGAGCAACAAGCCTGTTTCCACTTCCGAACGGCCAAGCACGCTCTGCAAAAAGAATGGCAGCGCAACCAGCGCCAGCATCTGGGCGCAGAACGAGCAAATGGAGGTACAAATTGATAGCGAAAACAGCGGAATACGCAGCAAATCGACCGGCAGTAACGGCACGGGCAGCGCCAGCTGGCGTCGTACAAAGAAAAAGCCGATGATAAGCAGGGCAACGATTTCTGCGGCAATGAGCGACAAAGACTGTCCCTGCGCAAATCCGCTTAGCGCAGTAATCAGCAGGCCAAAGGTCAGCGCGTTCATCACAGCGCTGGGCAGGTCAAAACGTGGCATGGTGTTTTTCGGACCATTTTCCGGAAGATAGCGCAGGGCGAAGAAGATCGCCACAATGCCCAGCGGCACGTTAATGGCAAACAGCCACTGCCACGAGGCAACGGACAGAATGGCGGCGGCAATCGTCGGCCCGGCGGCGGACGACACGGCCACAATAAAGGAGTTAATGCCCATGCCGCGCCCCAGATGGCGATGAGGATAGATAAGCCGTATCAGGGCCGTGTTCACGCTCATTAGCGCCGCACCGCCAAAACCCTGTGCGATACGCGCAAGCGTAAGGGTGTGCAGTGAATCGGAAAGGGCACAGAAGAGCGAGGTGAGAGTAAAGACCACCAGCCCGCACTGATAAACCCGGCGATAACCAAACATATCGCCCAGGAAAGAGAGTGACAAAAGGGAAATCACAATCGCTATCTGGTACGCGTTCACAATCCAGATGGAGCTTGCCGGAGAAGCATTAAGGTCTTTGGCAATGGTAGGAAGAGCCACATTGGCAATCGCACCGTCAAGGACAGCCATCGAAATGCCGATGACAATAGTGGCAATTGCCCCGTACCGCTGTGGTAAGGGCAGGCCATCAGAAACGTTTTTTTGCATGGGAAAAGAATGACTCAGTGTGAAATTATTTTCAGAGTAACTATTTTAGCATCGTTATTTCGGTTTTATGTCGCAGATTTGTAACGAAGTAAACCCAGATAGATTGCAGCGCGCATCACACGAATTTATAATAAAAACCGGTTCTGATTTTTATAAAACAGTCTCCATGAGGTGATAAATGGCAATCGCAGATTTGGATAAGCAGCCAGATTCTGTTTCTTCCGTGCTGAAGGTGTTTGGCATCTTGCAGGCGCTCGGAGAAGAGCGTGAAATTGGTATTACAGAGTTGTCGCAGCGTGTGATGATGTCGAAAAGCACCGTTTATCGCTTTTTGCAGACGATGAAATCATTGGGTTATGTCGCGCAGGAAGGAGAATCAGAAAAATATTCTCTGACCCTGAAACTGTTTGAATTGGGCGCCCGCGCCTTGCAGAACGTGGATCTGATCCGCAGCGCTGACATTCAGATGCGTGAACTTTCGCGGTTGACGAAAGAGACCATTCACCTCGGCGCACTGGATGAAGACAGCATCGTTTACATCCACAAAATTGACTCCATGTACAACCTGCGCATGTATTCACGCATCGGTCGTCGTAACCCGCTGTACAGTACCGCAATTGGTAAAGTCCTGCTGGCCTGGCGCGATCGTGAAGAGGTTAGGCAAATCCTTGACGGTGTGGAATACAAACGCAGCACCGATCGCACGATAACCAGTACGGATGAACTGCTGAGCGTGCTGGATAAAGTGCGTGAGCAGGGTTATGGGGAAGATAACGAAGAACAGGAAGAAGGGTTGCGCTGCATCGGTGTGCCGGTGTTTGACCGCTTCGGCGTTGTCATTGCGGGACTGAGCATCTCTTTCCCAACGCTGCGTTTCTCCGAAGAGCGTCTTCATGAGTATGTGGCAATTCTGCATACCGCAGCGCGCAAAATTTCAGAGCAGATGGGCTATAACGAATACCCGTTCTGATCAATGCCTCCAATAAAAACGCCGCACTCTTGCGGCGTTTTTGTAAGCGAAATTTAGCTCTGATTAGCCGTTATCAACCACAACAGATGATTTACGCAGCACAGGACAGTTGGTTAACCCGATGATCCCGCTGTCGGAATGGATGTACTGAGCCGTGCTTACCCCCTGGGCGGTGAGATATTTACACTGAATACCCAAACCAGCGGCATTCTCTTTGCTTCCCATTAATACGCCATACCCACTTAACAGCAGGCCGATCCACACAAGTGCCAGTACAATTATCGTACGAACGAGTAAACGCATCGATGCCTCTTTTTTCTTTGTTGTCATGGAGTAAGCGTAACGGGTTTACGCAGTGAAACAAGTGCACGATTCCGAAAAGCGTCTGTTGAAGGTACAGTTAGCCCCTGTTTAAGATAGCCGTGATAACCTGGCTACATCAGGTCATAAGACGGAGTGTGGAGTGAAAAAAATACGCTGGGTAATTCTGATTATAGTGCTGATAGCATGCGTGGTGCTGTGGACGCAGACTATCAATGTGATGTGCGATCAGGATGTACAGTTCTTTAGCGGCATTTGTTCAATCAATAAGTTTATCCCCTGGTAGTGGCTATTTTTGCACTGAGCGATGTCCTTACGTGGCTGCAGTGGTAAAATGACTGTTTTTACTGAGGTGGTGAAATGGGTGAGTTAATGAATTCGGGGCTGCTGAGCATTGCATCCCTGGTAATGTCTTTAGTGGTGCTGGTCGTTGGACTGGTGCTGTGGTTCTTCGTTAATCGCGCCAGCTCCCGCACAAACGAGCAGATTGAGCTGCTGGAAGCATTGTTCGATCAGCAGAAACGGCAGACTGCGTTGCTGCGTCGTCTGTGCGAAGCCAACGAGCCGGAGGAGAAAGCGGTGCCGAAGGAAGCTGATGCTCAAAAACAAGACGAGGAAGAGTTCATTCGCCTGGTGGCCGAACGATAGTCTGCCCGGAACGGGGAGGTGGCCTGACGTGCGGCGTAAATCTCCTCCCTTATCAAATGTGACCCATAACATCCCAACATATAATTAAGCAGCAGTTAACTACTGTTTCAGTATACTGAAAACTGGCGAATATTTATCCTTATACAAGTCGTACCGTTTCGTTGAATAAATTGTGAGCTTTAACTTTCCCGAAGTGTTTTATTTTTATCGAAACGTTTTGCTTGCCTTGTTTTGAGGCAGAGTCATAAAAATTTCATTATTTTGGTGCAGAATAACGCTTATTAAATGGTGGATTTTAATACAGTTAGCAAAATGTATTTAACATCGTTTATTCACTGTCACACTCTGGTGCATTGCGATGTTTTCAGCATAACTTTTCACAAAATGTTCTAACTCAGTCATTCCTTTAAAGAAATTCAGGGATTGGGATGGACGCTTTGAAATGATTGAGCTATGTTTAAAAAGTCTTTGATTACAGGGCGCGTCAGCGCACCCTGTGGGCGGTGAGGTCAGGTGGCGCTTCATTTGACAATTCGCATAACTGTGCAGATTGTTATGGAGTAACGCCTGAATTTGTGCGGCGGATCGAGACACGTTTAAAAATGGCTTGCCATATTAAACGTTGTGTGTGATAACACGTTTTGGGTCAAACGAGGTACAGTTCTGTTTATGTGTGGCATTTTCAGTAAAGAAGTCCTGAGTAAACACGTTGTCGTTGAATACCGCTTCTCTGCCGAACCTTATATTAGTGCCTCAAGCAGTAATGTCTCAGTTTTATCTATGTTAAAGCCTGCGGGCTAAGAAAACACTCTAAGGAATTTTGCAAATGGCAAAGATTAAAGGTCAAGTTAAGTGGTTCAACGAGTCTAAAGGTTTTGGTTTCATTACTCCTGCTGACGGCAGCAAAGACGTGTTCGTACACTTCTCTGCAATCCAGGGTAACGGCTTCAAAACTCTGGCTGAAGGCCAGAACGTTGAGTTCGAAATTCAGGACGGCCAGAAAGGCCCAGCTGCGGTTAACGTAACTGCTATCTGATCGAATCACTGCTGACTGAAGCGCTTAGCGCTTCGATCTCAGACATAAGCCTCGCCGATGCGGGGCTTTTTTATTCACTTATTTTTCAAAATGTTACGTATTCCTCCTCTGTTATTATCTTGTTGCAAACCCGCGAGATTATTAGCATTGTTTTCCCGCCTTATTATCCCTTTTTCCCGTTAAATCAGGGCGTTGATTAACAGCCCTGGGGTTAAAGTGAAAAAAAAGACAATAACGGCCAACGGAAACTTTACACCGGCACGTTTTGCACTTCTGTGTCTCGCCATCTTTTGTAGCCTTGCTTTTCTGTTAGGCCGCGTGGCATGGCTACAAATTATCAAACCGGATAATCTGGTGAAGCAGGAGGATATGCGTTCCCTGCGCGAAGTGGCGATAGACGCCCCGCGTGGGATGATTGTTGACCGTGAAGGGCGTCCCCTTGCGGTAAGCGTACCTGTCCAGGCCGTCTGGGCCGATCCCAAAACTGTGCTTGATAAAGGGGGGATCGGCTTTGATTCGCGCTGGCAGGCCCTGGCAAATGCTTTACACCTTTCTCTGAGCACGCTCGCATCGCGAATAAACAGCAATCCGCACGGGCGATTCATTTATCTAGCTCGTCAGGTTGATCCCTCCCAGGCAAAGTGGATTGATAAGCTGCGTCTTCCCGGTATCAACTTACGCGATGAGTCCCGCCGCTTTTATCCTGCCGGACACGTGGCGGCAAACCTGATTGGCTTCACTAATATTGATGGTCAGGGTATTGAGGGCGTCGAGAAAAGCTTTAACACGCAGCTCACCGGGAAGGCAGGCGTGCGGCTGGTCAGGAAAGATCGCTACGGGCATGTGGTTGAGAACCTCACGGAGGTGGCGCCCGTACCGGCACATAATATCCAGCTTAGTATCGATGAACGCCTGCAAACTATCACCGAAGACGCGCTGGATAATGCCGTGGCGTGGAATAAAGCCGAGTCAGGCGCGTCGGTGCTGATTAATATCCAGACGGGCGAAATTCTGGCGATGGCGAGCTTCCCTGACTTCAACCCCAACAATCGGGAAGGGGCAACGCTGGATGACTTTCGTAATCGCGCGATCAGCGACACCTTTGAACCGGGTTCGACCGTTAAGCCTCTGGTGCTGATGACGGCGCTACAGCAGGGGCTGGTGCAGCCTGACAGCGTGATAGACACGCATCCCTACACCATTGATGGCCATCGTATTCGCGATGTGGGCTACTACCCCGAGCTGACCATGACCGGGATCCTGCAAAAATCCAGCGACACGGGCGTATCCCGTCTTTCTCTCGCGATGCCCGTGCAACGGTTACTTGATACCTATAAAAACTTTGGTTTTGGCGAGAGTACCGGGCTTGGCTTAACGGGAGAAAGCTCAGGTTTACTGCCGCAGCGAAAATTCTGGAGTCAGTTAGACAGGGCGACCTTTGCCTTTGGGTATGGCCTGATGGTTACTCCCCTCCAGCTGGCGCATGTGTATGCCACCATCGGTAGCTATGGCATTGAACGGCCTCTGTCCATCACCCGTATCGATCCCCCCGTGATTGGCAAACGGGTGATGCCCGGGGAGATTGTTCACGAGGTGGAACACATGATGGAGAGCGTCGCGTTACCCGGCGGTGGCGGGATTAAAGCGGCGGTGCGTAACTATCGTGTGGCGATTAAAACCGGGACGGCCAAAAAAATCGATGAACACGGTAAGTATGTGGATAAATATGTCGCCTACACAGCAGGCGTTGCGCCCGCCAGCGATCCCCGTTTTGCACTGGTGGTGGTGATCAACGATCCGAAAAACGGAGCCTACTACGGCGGGGCCGTTTCCGCGCCCGTGTTCAGCGAAATTATGGGTAACGTCTTGCGCCTGGAAAACGTGAAGCCAGACGGGCTGCCGGCAGATTCTGACCATCTGATCGTGATGCGTCACCCAGCCGTTTATAACCCTGGCGAATAGCGGTACACTTCGCCTTTTGGTTTTCGCCCTGGAGCTGTCATGTCTTTCAGTTGTCCCCTTTGCCACGCGCCGCTGACGCGCGCGGAGAAAACGTTCATCTGTCCACTGGGACATCAGTTTGACCAGGCTAAAGAGGGCTATGTCAATCTTCTGCCGGTACAGCACAAGCGTTCCCGGGATCCGGGTGACAGCGCGGAGATGATGCAGGCGCGCCGGGCGTTTCTTGACGCCGGGCACTATCAACCGCTCAGGGATGCCGTTGTCGACTTACTCCGTCAATATCTGACAGAAGGCGCATCCGCCATGCTGGATATCGGCTGCGGCGAGGGCTACTACACCGCCACGTTTGCTGACGTCGCGGCTGGGAAGGGCGCCGAAACTTACGGGCTGGACGTGTCGAAAGTGGCTATCCGTGCAGCAGCAAAACGCTACTCAGCGGTAACGTTCTGCGTGGCCTCCAGCCACCGCCTGCCGTTTGAGGAAGCGAGTATGGACGCCGTGGTGCGTATCTATGCCCCGTGCAAGGCAGAGGAGCTGGCGCGCGTCGTTAAGCCCGGCGGGTGGGTTATCACCGTTACGCCGGGACCGCGTCATCTGCTGGAGCTAAAAGGGCTGATCTATGATGAAGTTCACCTGCATGCGCCGCACTCTGAACAGCTGGCGGGCTTCGCGTTAAAGCAGGCACAGTCAGTGGCGTATGAGATGACGTTGCAGGGAAGTGAAGCGGTGGCGTTACTGCAAATGACGCCGTTTGCGTGGCGGGCAAAACCAGAGGTGTGGGAAACGCTGGCAGCACAGACAGAATTTCGCTGCCAGACGGATTTCAGCATCCATTGCTGGCAGCGCGAAGATTAACCCGCGAAGTGTGCCCAGAGTATTTGGGCACCAATCCCGATCAACACGATACCGCCCAGAATTTCGGCGCGTTTGCCTAACAGCGGGCCAATGAACCGCCCCACCATCATCCCCAGCGTTGACATAATCAGCGTGGCGCAGCCAATCGCCAGCGCGGTGGCGATAATATTGACCTGCAAAAACGCCAGACCGACACCGACGGCCATTGCGTCCAGGCTGGTTGCGATAGCGGTTGTCACCAGAAGCCAGAAGCCGTGGCGTTGCAGCGGCGCATCATCTTCATCGCTGTTGCCACGAAAACCTTCAATTACCATGCGTCCGCCGAGGAACACCAGCAGCACGAAGGCGATCCAGTGGTTCCACTCCAGCACAAACTGGCTGGCGAGCATCCCCAGACCCCAGCCAATAAGCGGCGTCAGCGTTTCGATTGCGCCAAAGATGAGACCGGTGCGCAGGGCTTCGGAAAATTTAGGTTTATGGAGGGTGGCACCTTTACCGATAGAGGCGGCAAATGCGTCCATGGACATGCCAAAAGCCAGAAGTATCGTAGCGGAGATATTCATAAGTGCGTCCAGACCGGGGATATCCATATGACACATCACTGCCCCCAGTAAACAGCAGTTGATGTATCTATGGTCTCGCCTGATCGCTTTTGGCACAGTAAGTGTGCTGAAAACGATCCGTACGCGCCACGTTTTGCAACGAGTATGTTGACACGTACATTTCCCGCAGGCAGGAAATCGGCTACTCCCCAACGACGGGCGCAACCTTAACATATTTTGAGAATATAAAACAACAACGAAGATGGCTTTATATAGCCACTATATTGATAACGATTTTCATTTAGGTTTATGCGTAAATGTATCGTTAATAAATATAAGTTAATTCGCAGGGGAGATATAGCATCGGCTATATTGCTGGTTTGAGAATAATACAATACATAGCCGATGCTATAAAATTAATTCATTGAATTTTAAGGAGTAATTTGTAGATTTTTTCCAGGTCGTCAATATTTTTGACGCGAATGAGCAGGCGGCGTTGTTCTAATTGCATCACCAGAACTCCGTCTTCGGATAAATTCATCTCTTTAATGCGGTTATATTCTATCCAGACATTGGCGAAGAAGAATCCGTGTTTTTTAAAAATGAGTTTTGGCGAGCGGATCCAGAACAGGTAAATCGCCATTAATGCCAGCGCACATAATAACCATGTGGTTAATATTGCGCCGTGGCTGGTCACATTATTGTAAATCAGGATGACTACCAGACCGGCGAAGATAAACGCATCAATGCGCCCACGGCGTAAGAGGGGAAGGGTCAGCAGCGTCTCGCCGTGGCGGCGAGGCATAATGAACTCGTCATAGATCGCGTAAGCCAGAAGGGCAACAATAAATAAAACCAGTACGGTGTCCGTGACAGTCATTCATCCTCCAGATAAAAAGACCGGGGGCAAGCCCCCGGTCGGTAACGCATTTTATTACAGACCCAGCAGGCCGACGGCGTAGCCCGCGATACCGATGACGAAGAAGCCAACGATGATCCACAGCGGGTTCACTTTCTTACGCAGCAGCCACATACAGGCGAAGGTTAACAGCAGCGGTACCAGGCCAGGCATCAGCTGGTCCAGAATGGTCTGCACGGTGGTGACGCGCGTCTGACCATCCTGACCGGTGATCGTCGATACCACCAGCGGGATGTTCACGTGCGTCCACTTGTTAACCAAAGCCCCCATTACAAACAGGCCGAGGATTGACGCCCCCTCAGTCAGTTTTTGCAGGAAGCCGCCGCCCATATCCTTAACGATATCCACCCCTTTACGGTAACCATACGCCACGCCGTAGTAGCGGGTCAGCAGACGCACCGCGTTGAACAGGATAAAGAACAGCAGGGGACCAAGCAGACTGCCGCTCATGGCGATCCCGGCGCCCAGTGCCGCAAAGACCGGACGCACGGTACCCCAGAAGATCGGGTCGCCCACGCCTGCCAGCGGCCCCATCAGACCGACTTTAATACCGTTGATAGCACCATCGTCGATCTCAGCCCCGTTTGCACGCTGCTCTTCCATCGCCAGCGTTACGCCCAGAACAGGCGCCGCTACGTAAGGGTGAGTGTTGAAGAATTCCAGGTGACGCTTAATTGCCTGACGGCGTGCTTCGTTGTTTTCCGGATACAGGCGTTTGATTGCCGGCACCATGGAGAAGCAGAAGCCGAGCGCCTGCATACGTTCGAAGTTCCATGAACCCTGAAACAGGTTAGAACGGATGAACACGCCACGAATATCACCCGGAGTGAGTTTTTTCTCAGTGGTAGTTTTTGTCATATCAACCATTTCGCTCACCTGTTAGTCCAGTTCGTTATCGAGATCGTTGTTACCAGCAGCCTGCGCAGGGGCACCCGCGACACGGTTGTATTTCGGGCTGAGCTGGATATAAAGAATCGCCATCACCGCACCAATCACACCCAGCGCAACCAGGTTGAAGTTGGTGAATGCAGCGGTAACGAAGCCAAGGTAGAAGAACGGCATCAGATAGCCTGCGCGCATCATGTTGATGACCATCGCGTAACCTACGACCACAATCATACCGCCCGCGATATTCAGACCGCCGGTGACCACTTCTGGTATGGCGTTCAGCATACTTTGAACTTCACTGGTCCCAACGGAAATCGCCACGATAACGGCCGGAATAGCGATACGCATCGCCTGCAGGAACAGGGACGAGACGTGGATCCAGGAGAGCGCTGTCAGGTTGCCGTTATCGGCCGCCTTATCCGCCGCGTGCTGGAAGGCAACGGTGATGGTACGAACAATGATGGTCAGCACCTGGCCTGCCGCGGCCAGTGGAATGGCCAGCGCGATACCGGCACCGATACTCTGATGACCGGCGATAACCAGAACGGTCGAAATAATGGACGCCAGCGCGGCATCTGGCGCAACTGCCGCACCGATGTTCATCCAGCCGAGGGCGATCATTTCCAGGGTACCACCGATGATGATACCGGTTTTCATGTCACCGAGAACGGCGCCAATCAACGTACAGGCCACCAGAGGGCGGTGGAACTGAAATTCATCAAGTACGGACTCCATACCCGCAATACACGCGACGATGAACACCAGCACAATCTGAAGAGTAGTAATCTCCATTGCACTTCTCCTATTACATAAGCTCTATATGAAAAACCGGCCCGGGCTTATTTCCCCACTTTGCCGATCAAATCCATCATTTTCAGTTTCTGATCCGTGGAAACCTTACGGGCTTCCAGCTCGATACCGCGTGCATTCAGCTTGTTGAAGGCCTCGATATCTTTCGCATCCACTGAAATCGCGTTGTTGACCTGCGTTTTGCCCTGACGGAAAGCCATACCGCCAATGTTAACGGAGGTGATTTTCACGCCGCCTTCAACAATGCGTTCAACGTCTGTCGGGTTGGTGAACAGAAGCATCACGCGTTCGCCCGCATATTTCGGGTTGTTGTAAACGCGGATCATTTTGGCGACATCCACGACGTGCGCGGTGACGCCCGGCGGTGCAACCTGGGTAAGAAGGGTTTTACGGACAGTGTCGGCGGCCACTTCGTCACTGACCACGATGATGCGTTGTACGTTGGTCTCTTTGGTCCAGCGCGTCGCCACCTGGCCGTGGATCAGACGGTCATCAATACGCGCAAGGCCGATAACCATGTAATCGTTCGGACCCATTGGCTTCGCCGGTGCCGCGGCTTTTGGTGCAGCAGGGGCAGGGGCAGGTTTTTCAACCGGCTGTGCTTTCAGCGCCTTCACGCCTTCGCGACCGGTTTCCACCGCCAGCGCCACCAGCTCGTCAAAGCCTGGGTTGTCGTCACGCGCCATGAAGGTTTCCACCAACATTGGGATATTTACCCCGGCGACGACTTCATAATGCTCTTTATCGACGACAATGCGGCTGGCAGCGTTGAACGGGCTGCCGCCCCATGTATCCACGAGAAACAGCACGCCTTTGCTGGTATCCAGCTTCTCAAGCTGAGCAGTGTACTTTTCAATCAGCGTCTCGGCGTTTTCACCGGGAACGAAATCGATCCAGCCGACGTTTTCCTGCTCGCCCAACAGCATTTCTGCCGTTTTGAGTAACTGCTCCGCAGCCCAACCATGTGTGCCTATGACAATAGCAATGGTCACTTGCTACCTCCTATTATTATCATTTATACGTCTGCCAGGCAGGCGTACTGAGAATCGTATTGGCGAACCGAATCGATTCAGATAAGGGTTAGAGTTCTAAAAAACCAAGACTTCCGCGAATTATTTTAGATAGTGAAAAAATAATTTATGTGATGAAGATCCGTAATTTAGCTACGCCTTACAGATTTTTCTGTAAGATAAACCACGTGTGTTACAGAAGTTTGCAAAGGAACGTAAATCTTTGCTAAAAACCCATTGTCTCTGATATGTTTAGCGTCCGTTTAATTATTCAGGAGTATAGGGCTACAGCCCACTATATGGACCGTCACCGACGTCAGTCATCTTCCAGGCCATTCCGCGCCTTATTCACCGGCGACCTTCGCCACGCATCGACCCCCATTCCCTTTGAAATGCCCGAAATTAGCGGGGCACCGTTTTGTCATTCCTTTAGCAGGAGCGTGTCATGGAATTCTTAATGGACCCGTCAATCTGGGTAGGCTTGCTTACGCTGGTCGTGCTGGAGATCGTTCTCGGTATTGATAACCTGGTGTTTATTGCCATCCTTGCGGATAAGCTGCCGCCGAAACAGCGTGATAAAGCCCGTCTGATCGGCCTCTCGCTGGCACTGATCATGCGACTGGGCCTGCTGTCCGTGATCTCGTGGATGGTTACGCTGACTAAGCCTCTGTTCACCGTCATGGATTTCACCTTCTCCGGCCGTGATTTAATCATGCTGGTGGGGGGGCTTTTCCTGCTGTTCAAAGCTACAACAGAGCTGCATGAACGGCTGGAGAACCGGCAGCATGATGATGGCCACGGTAAGGGGTATGCCAGCTTCTGGGTGGTGGTCCTGCAGATTGTGGTGCTTGATGCGGTCTTCTCACTGGATGCGGTGATTACAGCGGTTGGCATGGTGAACCATCTGCCGGTGATGATGGCGGCGGTTGTGATTGCGATGGCGGTAATGCTGCTGGCGTCGAAACCGCTGACGCGTTTCGTCAACCAACATCCGACGGTCGTCGTGCTGTGTCTGAGTTTCCTGTTGATGATTGGTCTGAGCCTGGTGGCAGAAGGTTTTGGTTTCCATATACCGAAAGGCTACCTGTACGCCGCGATTGGCTTCTCGATTCTGATCGAGCTGTTTAACCAGATTGCGCGCCGTAACTTCATTAAGCAGCAGTCGAATCAGCCGCTGCGCGCGCGTACCGCCGATGCGATCCTGCGCCTGATGGGCGGGCGTCGTCAGGTGAACGTGCAGGCGGATAACGAGAACCGTAACCCGGTTCCGGTGCCGGAAGGCGCGTTTGTGGAAGAAGAACGCTACATGATCAACGGCGTGCTTTCGCTGGCCTCCCGCTCCCTGCGCGGCATTATGACGCCGCGCGGTGAAATCAGCTGGGTGGACGCCAACCTGAGCGTCGACGAAATTCGCCAGCAGCTGCTCTCCTCGCCGCACAGCCTGTTCCCGGTCTGTCGGGGCGAGCTGGATGAGATCATCGGTGTGGTGCGCGCGAAAGAGATGCTCGTGGCGCTGGAAGAGGGCGTCAACGTCGAGGCCGTAGCGGCCGCGTCGCCTGCCATCGTGGTGCCGGAGACGCTGGATCCGATTAACCTGCTGGGCGTGTTGCGTCGTGCTCGCGGGAGCTTTGTTATCGTCACCAACGAATTTGGTGTGGTACAAGGTCTGGTAACGCCGCTGGACGTGCTGGAAGCCATTGCCGGTGAATTCCCTGATGCGGATGAAACGCCAGAAATCGTTGCCGACGGTGACGGCTGGCTGGTGAAAGGCACCACCGACCTGCACGCGCTCTCGCACACGCTGGGCGTCGAAAACGTGGTCAATGACGATGAAGACATCGCCACGGTAGCGGGGCTGGTGATTGCCGTTAACGGGCAGATCCCGCGTATCGGTGATGTGCTTGAGCTGCCGCCGCTGCAAATTACCATCGTTGAAGCCAACGACTATCGCGTTGATATGGTTCGTATTGTTAAAGAGCACTCTGTACACGACGAAGAAGAGTAACGCTATCTAGCGTAACGGCAATAAAGGCACGATGTGTCCGTTGTGACGGGCTGGCGGAGGGTTACTTTCCGCCAGCCATTTCGGAAACTCCCGCAGCGGCATCGGCCGCGCATACAAGTACCCCTGCAAAATATGTACGCTGTGGCGGCGCAAATAGCGTGACTGCTCCTCGGTTTCAACCCCTTCTGCAACCAGTTCAATATTCAACCTCTGGCCCAGCGCAATAATAATATCCGTTACCGTTGAGTTCACGGCGTCGGTGCCGATCGCGGTGGTGAAGGATTTATCAATTTTCAGCACGTCCGGGTGAAGTTTTTCAAGCCACGAAAGAGAACTATTGCCCGTACCAAAATCATCAATCGCAAGCTTCACCCCTTTGCGGTGCAGCTCTCGCACGATGCGGTAATCCACATCGAGCAACGCATCGCGCTCGGTTAACTCTACAATCAACTTTTGAACAGGGTTCGCCTTAAACCAGATGCGGTTGAGATCCCGGATCAGCGCAGCGCGGCGAAAATGGCTGGCGGCCACGTTGATGCCAATATGGAAATCCCGTGAGGCCGGGAAAAAGCCTATCTGCCGCACCGTTTCGCTGATGACGTAGCGGGTAAGCGGAACAATCAGGCTATGTTCTTCAGCCAGGGGGATAAAGACATCGGGAGAAATCCAGCCCTGACGCGGGTTGTTCCAGCGCAGGAGGATCTCGACGCCAACGCATTCCCGGGTGCGGGCGTTTACCAGCGGCTGGCAGAAGAGTTCAAACTCCCGGGCAGCAATCCCCATATTAATTTCCCAGGTGAAACTTATGCGTCGCGCCGTGGCAAGCCAGGCGATATAGCCCATCAGTAAACTGAGCATCAACGCCAGCGGTAGCTGGGTGGGCAGATTTTTCAATGCCATTTGGCCTGCCCCCGGGCCGCTGACCGTGACGCTGAAAGGGTAGTGCTGTGAAGACTGTTCCAGCAGGGAGGCGTGTTCATCGAAGGTCGGCGTATTCGTCACCTGCTGCCCGTCGCGGAGAAAATTATCGCCTACTCTCAGGACCACGTCGGTGATTTGTGGCCGCTGTGGCTCCAGAATCATTTTGGTGATGAGATCGATATTCACTACCTCCATCAACCCGTCACTGCCGTCGCCCGCAAGGGGTGACCACTGAATCAGTACCGGACTGCCCTTTAACAGCCACCGATCGGTCAACAAGATCAGCCTGGGTTCACTGGACGGAAGCATCGGCTCAATGTCACTGACGGGCATATTTCGGCTGCCAAATACGCTCGAGCAATACAGTATTCCGTCTTTGACGAGGGCGATGGAGCGCACGGTCTGGAGGATCGCCGCCTGTTTTCGCAGAATCGGATTCGCTTCAGCGCAGGGCATATCAACCAGAAAACGTAGAGTTTCACGCTGGGTTTCTAACGCAAGAAGCACCTTATCAAGCGCACGCACGGTGTGGTGAGTAAAGTCGTGGATCCGATCCTGATTAATGTTGCGCTGTGAAATAAAGCGAATGCCCAGCGTCAGGACGAGCGTAACGAGCGCAACCGTAACACAGACGATAACGCGTTTTCGGCGATAGTCTTTAATGATCGTTTGTGCAGTTTGCATGAACGGTCGCCTGATAAGCACCGGCCGGAAAAGCCAGACGCAACAGTGACAGTGTAGTGGGGAATACGTGAAGCGACGAGAGGCGGTGGGAAAATTCGCCCATCTGTTGCAGATGGGCGAAAAGGAAGGTTTAGTCGCACTGCACCTTAATGGCCAGACCGCCGCGCGAAGTCTCACGGTACTTCGCGTTCATGTCCTTGCCGGTTTCGTACATGGTTTCAATAACCTTATCCAGTGACACGCGTGGCTCGCTGGTACGGCGCATCGCCATACGCGAGGCGTTGATCGCTTTGACGGAGGCGATGGCGTTACGCTCAATGCACGGTACCTGCACCTGGCCGGCAACCGGGTCACAGGTCAGACCGAGGTTGTGCTCCATGCCGATTTCCGCCGCCACGCACACCTGCTCAGGGCTTGCGCCCAGCAGTTCCGCCAGACCGGCCGCCGCCATAGAGCAGGCCACGCCCACTTCACCCTGACAGCCTACTTCGGCACCGGAGATGGAGGCATTCATCTTGTACAGCGCGCCGATAGCGCCTGCCGCGAGGAAATAACGGATATAGATCTCCGATGTCACGGGCTCAATAAAGTGATCGTAGTAGGCCAGCACCGCCGGAACGATACCGCACGCGCCGTTGGTTGGCGCCGTCACCACGCGACCACCCGCTGCGTTCTCTTCGTTAACCGCCAGCGCAAACATGTTCACCCAGTCAACCACATTCATTGGATCATTGGAGAATTTGTCGGTGGTGACCAGCATACGGCGAAGCGCAGAGGCACGACGTGGCACACGCAGTGGCCCAGGCAGAACCCCCTCGGTGTTCATCCCGCGGTCAATACAGGCGCGCATGGTTTGCCACACGTTAGCAAAATAGTCTTCGATCTCTTTCTTGCTGTGCAGCGCCAGTTCGTTCTGCATCACCATGCCGGAGAGGGAGAGACCGGTCTCTTTGCAATAGGCCAACATCTCGGTGGCAGATTTAAACGGATAGGGCACATTCACATCGCCCGCGCTCTCTTTGCCAAAGTGTTCTTCGTCAACGATAAAGCCGCCGCCGATGGAGTAGTAGGTTTTACTGTAGATCTCTTTTTCGCCGCTCCAGGCGTGGATGGTCATACCGTTTTCATGCAGCGGCAGGTTGTCGCTACGAAAACGCATCCCGTCATCCTGCGGGAAGTCCACTTCGTGCTGACCGTTAGCCAGCAGCAGACGACCGCGCGTTTCCACGTCGCGGATAAATGCCGGAATGGCATCAATATCAACTGTGTCCGGCATATTGCCCGCCAGACCCATAATAATGGCGATATCGGTGTGGTGGCCTTTACCCGTTAATGACAGTGAACCGTAAACGTCTACGGCGACACGGGTAACGCTTTCCAGTAATCCTTTTTCGACCAGATCATCGACGAACTGTTTACCGGCCTTCATCGGCCCTACAGTGTGGGAAGAAGATGGACCAATCCCCACTTTGAACATGTCGAATATACTAATCACTTTCACACTCCTGACAGGGTTACTGGGGTTCCAGTAACGATGTTATAACTGCGCATAGTGTAAGAGGGAACACTAACCTCGGCTTAACTATTCACATGAATTAAACTAATGGTTAACGATGGTTTAGCTAATAGCGCGACGCCGATCGCAAACCTGCCAGAAAAGGGTGGAATGTAAAGTATAGTCAAGGCTTCAGGCCGATTTGTAGCGCAAGCTCACGAATGATGCCTGCCGTCATGCCCCAGACAAAATAATGCTGATACCACGACAGCCAGACCCGATGATCGTGCCCGCGGCGGTGAATATCCAGAGGATGATAGCGGCCCAGACGAAGGGCCTCTTCAAGCGGCATTTCGAACACCGCTGAAACTTCATCGACGCTGGCGTGATACTGAAGATCGGGCGGAATAATGCCGACGACCGGCGTAACCTGAAAACCGGTTACGCTGTCCACTGGCGGCAGCACGCCAATTACCTCGACCGCCTCCGGGGGGATCGCCACCTCCTCATGCGCTTCGCGCAGCGCGGCGGCAATCAGGGAAGCATCGGTGCTGTCCACCGCGCCGCCCGGAAACGCAACCTGACCGGCGTGTTTTCGCATATGCGGTGAGCGCTGGGTAAGCAACAGACCCGGCTGTTCACGACGCACGACCGGGATCAGTACCGCCGCCTGACGTTGATTCAGCGCGGCGCGGTTAACCTGGGGCCGCAGAAGCTGAAAACGCGACAGAAAATCATCCAGCGTCAGGTTGTCTTTCTTCACCGTGAGTTCTCCAGTTGTTTCAGGATACGATTCACTTTATCAAAGGTTTCCTGATATTCCGCCCCGGCCTGGCTGTCGGCTACAATGCCGCCGCCTGCGGAACAGTAAAGGTTACCGTCGCAGGCCGTCAGGGTGCGAATAGTGATGCTGGTATCCATGGTTCCGCACAGGCTCACATAGCCGATGCTGCCGCACCAGGCGTTGCGGCGATGCGGTTCCAGTTCGTCGATGATCTCCATCGCGCGGACCTTCGGCGCGCCGGTGATGGAGCCGCCCGGAAACGCGGCGCGGAGCAGATCGCAGGCGGTCCGCGAGGCCGGCAGGCGTGCAGTGATAGTACTGACCAGATGATGTACCGCCGGGAAAGGCTCCACAACGAACAGCTCCGGCACGCGCACGCTGCCCGGCTCGGCGACGCGGCCAATATCATTGCGCATCAGATCGACAATCATCAGGTTTTCAGCGCGATCTTTCGGCGAGGCCGCCAGCGTCTCCGCCTGCTGGCGGTCGGCGTTAGCATCGGCAAGGCGCGGCAGGGTGCCCTTGATCGGGCGGGTCTGAATAATACCGTCAGCCAGATGAATAAAACGCTCAGGCGAAAGGCTGAGGATGGCGCCGTGTTCAAGGCGTAAAAATGCGCTAAACGGGGCCTTATTGCTGGCATTGAGGCGGGTAAATGCCTGCCATTCGTCTCCCCGGTACGCCGCCTGGAAACGCTGGGCAAGGTTGACCTGATAACAGTCGCCGCTGTGAAGATACGCCTGCACGCGAGAGAATTTTTCCGCATATTCCGCCGCGCTCATGTTCGAGTGCCAGCCAGAGGTCAGCATAAAGTGTTCCGCTGTGGCGGGCCGTTGCGCCTCAAGCCAGGCCAGACGCGCCTGCACGTCTCGGTGGCTAAGCAGGGAAACCGTCTGCTTACGGTGATCCACGATTAGCGCCCAGTCATACAGCCCCACCGCCATATCCGGCAGGGAAATATCCGCCTGTGCATGCTCGGGCAGCTTTTCGAAACGGCGACCCAGATCGTAACCAAACAGGCCCAGCGCGCCCCCCTGGAAAGGCAGATCCGGATCCGGTGTGGCAGATAAGCCCAGAGCATAGATCTCGTTCTGAAGCCGCATCAGCGGATCGTCCGTGGGTGACAGCGCATCGGTCGTCAGCGTTTTAACCGGGTCGGCCACCAGAATATCAAAGCGGCTGTAGGGGTGATCCGCATGCCCGGAGTGCAGCAGCATGGCAAAAGGAAGGTGGCTCAGACGGGCAAACCAGAACTCGGCGGCGTCTGCACGCCAGGGTAAGGTCATAACAGTGGGGAAGCGCATGTTCATGTATGGCATACTACCGGGTAGCGTGAAATAATTAGCGCGAATAATTTAGCAGGAGTTAACGATGTTTGCAGGTTTACCTTCTCTCAGCCATGACCAACAGCAGAAAGCGGTAGAGCGGATTCAGGAACTGATGGGCCAGGGTATGAGCAGCGGAGAAGCGATCACCGTCGTCGCTCAGGAAATTCGCGCCAGTCATACCGGCGAGCGGATTGTGGCGCGATTTGAAGATGAAGATGAATAACCGGGCTTAAACTGCCGCGATAATCTTAATCTCCACCTTATACTCCGGTTTCATCAGCGTGGCCTGTACGGTGCAGCGTACAGGCGCGTGACCCGCCACTACCCACGCATCCCAGGCTTTATTCATCTCCGCGAAGTCGTCTTTATTCGCCAGGAAAATCGTCGCGTCCAGAATGCGGGATTTATCGCTGCCCTGTTTTTCCAGTACGGCGTCGATCTGCGCCAGGGTGTTAGCGGTTTGCTCGAAGGCGTCGGCGTCCAGATTGGCAGGGACACCGGTGTAGTACAGCGTCTGGTTGTGGATCACCACATCAGACCAGCGGGCTTCGGCATCAATGCGCGAAATTGTCATAAACGTATCCTCGTTATCTTTCATCGTCAGGCGGCAAGACTGCCATATTGTTCCGCCGTCGTCACTATTTGGGGTGGCACCGGAGAGAAGGGGCTGACATAATCCCTGTGCAAAAATACAGTGAGAGAACACCGTGGCAGACGATTTTTCCCCTGAAGGTCAGTTAGCACAGGCAATTCCCGGTTTTAAACCGCGCGAACCCCAACGTCAGATGGCGCATGCCGTCGCGCACGCCATCGACAAGGCGCAGCCGCTGGTTGTGGAGGCCGGCACCGGTACGGGGAAAACCTACGCTTACCTCGCTCCTGCGTTGCGGGCGAAAAAAAAGGTGATCATCTCTACGGGATCAAAAGCGCTCCAGGATCAGCTCTACAGCCGCGACTTACCCACGGTGGCGAAAGCGCTGAAATACAAAGGGCGTCTGGCCTTGCTGAAAGGGCGTTCTAACTATCTGTGTCTGGAGCGTCTCGAACAGCAGGCACTGGCGGGCGGTGACCTGCCGGTACAAACACTCAGCGATGTGATCGTCCTGCGCGCCTGGGCCAACCAGACGGAGGAGGGGGACATCAGCACCTGTGCGAGCGTGCCGGAAGACTCCCCGGCCTGGCCGCTGGTGACCAGCACCAACGACAACTGCCTCGGCAGCGACTGCCCGCTGTATAAAGACTGCTTTGTGGTGAAAGCGCGTAAAACGGCGATGGAAGCCGATGTGGTGGTGGTGAACCATCACCTGTTTCTTGCGGATATGGTGGTCAAGGACAGTGGTTTCGGCGAGCTGATCCCGGAGGCGGAGGTGATGATCTTCGATGAAGCCCATCAGCTACCGGACATCGCCAGCCAGTATTTTGGCCAGTCGCTCTCCAGCCGTCAGCTTCAGGATCTGGCGAAAGATATTACCATTGCCTATCGCACCGAGCTCAAAGATACCCAGCAGTTGCAGAAGTGCGCGGACCGCCTGGCGCAATGCGCACAGGATTTCCGCTTACAGCTTGGCGAGCCGGGCTATCGCGGCAACCTGCGCGAACTGCTGGCAGACAAAAATATCCAGCGCGCGCTGCTGCTGCTCGATGATGCCCTTGAGCTCTACTACGACGTGGCGAAGCTGTCACTGGGCCGTTCCGCCCTGTTAGACGCTGCCTTTGAACGCGCCACGCTCTATCGCGGGCGGCTGAAACGGCTGAAAGAGATCAACCAGCCGGGCTACAGCTACTGGTATGAATGTACCTCGCGCCACTTTACCCTGGCGCTCACGCCGCTGACCGTTGCCGATAAATTCAAAGAGGTGATGGCGCAAAAGCCCGGCACCTGGGTCTTTACCTCGGCCACGCTGTCGGTCAACGACGATCTGCACCACTTTACCGAGCGTCTCGGCATTGAGCAGGCTGAATCCTTACTCCTCCCAAGCCCGTTCGACTATGAGAAACAGGCGCTGCTGTGCGTGCCACGCAATCTGCCGCTGCCTAACCAGCCAGGGGCGGCGCGCCATCTGGCGGCCATGCTAAAGCCGATGATTGAGGCCAACAACGGACGCTGCTTTATGCTCTGCACCTCTCACGCCATGATGCGCGATCTGGCCGAGCAGTTCCGCGCGACCATGACGTTGCCGGTGCTGTTGCAGGGGGAAACCAGCAAAGGCCAGCTGCTCCAGCAGTTTGTCAGCGCCGGTAATGCCCTGCTGGTGGCGACCAGCAGCTTCTGGGAAGGGGTGGACGTGCGCGGCGATACGCTCTCGCTGGTGATTATCGATAAGCTGCCATTCACATCGCCGGACGATCCGCTCCTGAAAGCACGCATGGAGGACTGCCGTCTGCGCGGGGGCGATCCGTTCGACGACGTCCAGTTGCCGGACGCGGTTATCACGCTTAAACAGGGGGTAGGGCGACTGATACGCGACGTCACCGACCGCGGAGTGCTGGTGATCTGCGACAATCGCCTGGTGATGCGTCCCTACGGCGCCACCTTCCTCGCCAGCCTGCCGCCTGCGCCGCGCACACGGGATATTAAACGCGCGGTCCGCTTCCTGGCGAACCCGACGGCGGAGTAATTCTTCCCGGAGTGTGTTAAGATGCGCGCCATTTTGTGACTGACCATTGCGAGAGCGCGACGACTGATGCGAATTCTGGCTATTGATACCGCGACAGAGGCCTGTTCCGTTGCCCTGTGGAACGACGGTACGACTTTTGCTCATTTCGAAGAGTGCCCACGGGAACACACCCAACGTATTCTGCCCCTGGTAAAAACCATTTTAACTGAGGGCAACAACGCCCTGACTGACCTCGACGCGCTGGCCTACGGCCGTGGCCCGGGCAGCTTTACGGGCGTACGTATCGGGATTGGCATTGCGCAGGGGCTGGCGCTGGGCGCTGACCTGCCGATGATCGGCGTTTCAACGCTTGCGACTATGGCTCAGGGTGCCTGGCGCATGACCGGTGCCAGCCGCGTGCTGGCCGCGATTGATGCCCGCATGGGTGAAGTCTACTGGGCGGAGTACACCCGTGACGAAAACGGCGTCTGGCACGGCGAAGAGTCGGAAGCCGTGCTTAAACCTGAAGCCGTCACCGAGCGCCTGAAACAGCTCACCGGTGAGTGGGCGACGGTCGGAACCGGCTGGCCGGCATGGCCTGAGATGGCGAAGGACACCGGCCTTACGCTGGTGGACGGTAACATGCTCCTGCCTGCCGCCGAAGATATGTTGCCTGTTGCCTGTCAGCAGCTTGCCGCAGGAAAAACCGTGGCCGTTGAACACGCCGAGCCGGTTTATTTACGAAACACCGTCGCATGGAAGAAACTTCCTGGCCGCGAGTGAATCTCAGTAACAGGAACTGAGAAAAAGGAGTCGCATCATGGCGGTTCAGACTAAAGTTGTACGCTTTTTTATGGCAGGCGCGGTTGCCATAGCACTGAGCGGGTGCGTCACCGTTCCTGATGCGATCAAGGGCACCAGCTCGACGCCACAGCAGGATCTGGTACGCGTGATGAATGCTCCGGAGCTGTATGTCGGGCAGGAAGCGCGCTTTGGCGGCAAGGTGGTTGAAGTGCTAAACCAGCAGGGGAAAACCCGGCTGGAGATTGCCACCGTTCCACTGGACAGCGGCGCACGGCCTGTTCTGGGTGAAGCCTCGCGCGGGCGGATCTACGCTGACGTCAGCGGCTTCCTCGATCCGGTAGATTTCCGCGGACAGCTGGTGACCGTCGTCGGGCCGATTACCGGTTCGGTGGCGGGGAAAATCGGCAATACGCCATACAAATTTATGACCATGCAGGTGAACGGCTATAAACGCTGGCGTATCGCCCAGCAGGTGGTGATGCCGCCACAGCCAATCGATCCGTGGATGTGGGGTCCACATCCGTATCGTTACGGCTACGGTGGCTGGGGTTGGTACAATCCAGGCCCTGCACAGGTTCAAACAATCGTAACTGAATAAGTTACTGTTATTATTAGGAAAGAGACAGCGGCTCAGCCGCTGTCTCTGTTTTTTTACGGATAAAACGAAAAAAAAGAGTGACGCGCTTCGCAACCTGCAATCTGAACAATTAATAAACTGGTACGCTGAGTTAATATAATGTTAACAAACTGTTTATTATCGGGGCTGTGATGACGACGAACACTCATTTCAGAGGTGATGCATTGAAAAAGGTTTGGCTTAACCGTTATCCCGCGGATGTCCCTGCGGAGATCAATCCTGACCGTTATCAATCCCTGATTGAATTATTTGAACACTCGGTACGGCGCTACGCTGACCAGCCCGCATTTGTGAATATGGGCGAAGTGATGACTTTCCGTAAGCTGGAAGAGCGCAGCCGGGCGTTTGCGGCCTATTTACAGGAAGGGTTGGGCTTGCAGAAAGGGGATCGCGTCGCGCTGATGATGCCAAACCTGCTGCAATACCCGGTGGCGCTGTTCGGGATCCTCAGGGCGGGGATGATCGTGGTTAACGTTAACCCGCTCTATACTCCGCGCGAGCTGGAACATCAGTTGAATGACAGCGGTGCGGCGGCGATTGTGATTGTCTCCAACTTTGCCCACACGCTGGAAAAAGTCGTTGAAAGAACCCAGGTTAAGCACGTCATCCTGACGCGCATGGGCGACCAGCTCTCTACCGCGAAAGGTACGCTGGTCAACTTTGTCGTGAAATACGTTAAGCGGCTGGTGCCGAAATACCACCTGCCGGATGCCATCTCTTTCCGCCGTGCGCTGCATGCGGGCTATCGGATGCAGTACGTTAAGCCGGAGATCGTGTCAGAAGATCTGGCGTTCCTGCAATACACCGGCGGTACCACCGGCGTGGCTAAAGGGGCGATGCTGACCCATCGTAATATGCTGGCGAACCTTGAACAGGTGAACGCCACCTACGGGCCGCTACTGCACCCGGGCAAGGAGCTGGTGATCACCGCGCTTCCGCTGTATCACATTTTTGCGCTGACCATGAACTGCCTGCTGTTTATCGAGCTTGGCGGTCAAAACGTATTGATCACCAACCCGCGCGACATTCCGGGGCTGGTTAAAGAGCTGGCGAAATACCCGTTCACCGCCATGACCGGCGTGAACACCCTGTTTAACGCGCTGCTTAACAATAAAGAGTTCCAGCAGCTCGATTTCTCCACGCTGCATCTTTCTGCGGGCGGCGGGATGCCGGTTCAGCAGGCGGTTGCCGAGCGCTGGGTAAAACTCACCGGACAGTATCTGCTGGAAGGCTATGGTCTGACGGAATGCGCCCCGCTGGTCAGCGTCAACCCGCATGACATCGACTACCACAGCGGCAGTATCGGTCTGCCGGTCCCGTCGACGGAAGCTAAACTGGTGGACGATGAGGGTAACGAAGTGCCTCACGGCGAACCGGGCGAGCTGTGCGTCAGAGGGCCGCAGGTGATGCTGGGCTACTGGCAGCGCCCAGATGCCACGGATGAGATCATCAAAGACGGCTGGCTGTACACCGGCGACATCGCGGTGATGGATGACGAAGGTTTTCTGCGTATCGTCGATCGCAAGAAAGACATGATCCTCGTTTCCGGTTTCAACGTCTATCCGAACGAAATCGAAGACGTGGTGATGCAGCACAGCGGCGTGCTGGAAGTGGCAGCGGTGGGGGTTCCTTCCGGCAGCAGTGGTGAAGCGGTGAAGATATTTGTGGTCAAGAAAGATCCTTCTCTTACCGAGGAAGCGCTGATAACGTTTTGTCGCCGGCAGCTGACGGGCTATAAAGTGCCGAAGCTGGTGGAATTCCGCGATGAGCTGCCGAAATCCAACGTCGGGAAGATATTACGACGAGAATTACGTGACGAAGCCCGTGCCAAAGTGGACAATAAGGCCTGAGCTTCACGTTAATCGCCCAGACGCCGGTTAAGCCGGCGTTTTTTATGGGCGCAAACAAAAGAGAGTCCGATTTGAATTACCAGATGATCACTACCAACGACGAGCTGGTTTCGCTGTGCGAGGTGACGCGTGATTTCCCCGCTATCGCCCTGGATACGGAATTTGTCCGTACCCGCACGTACTACCCGCAGCTGGGCCTGATCCAGATGTATGACGGCAAACACGTGTCGTTGATTGACCCCCTCGGCATTACCGACTGGGCGCCAATGCGCGAGCTGTTGCTTGATACCGCCGTGACCAAATATCTGCACGCCGGCAGTGAAGATCTGGAAGTCTTTCTCAATACCTTTGGCATCATGCCGCAGCCGCTGATTGATACCCAGATCCTCGCGGCGTTCAGCGGTCGTCCGCTCTCCTGGGGCTTCGCGGCGATGGTGGAAGAGTACACCGGTCTGACGCTGGATAAGAGCGAATCGCGTACCGACTGGCTCGCGCGCCCGCTGACGGCGCGTCAGCTTGAATACGCCGCGGCAGATGTATTCTACCTGCTGCCGATTGCTGGCCAGCTTATGAAAGAGGCTGAGGCGTCCGGTTGGCTGTCTGCCGCCCTGGACGAGTGCCGCATGACGCAGCAGCGTCGTCAGGAAGTGGTTGATCCGAAAGAGGCCTGGCGTGACATCACTAACGCCTGGCAGCTGCGCACCCGTCAACTGGCCTGTCTGCAACTGCTGGCTGACTGGCGGCTGCGTAAAGCGCGTGAGCGCGATCTGGCGGTAAACTTCGTGGTGCGTGAAGAACACCTGTGGGCGGTAGCGCGCTATATGCCGGGTAGCCTTGGCGAACTGGACAGCATTGGCCTTTCCGGGAGTGAGATCCGTTTCCACGGTAAAACGCTGCTCGCGCTGGTAGAGAAAGCTCAGCAGCTGCCGGAGGACGCACTGCCAGAACCACTGCTTAACCTGATGGATATGCCGGGCTACCGCAAGGCGTTCAAAGATATCAAAGCGCTGGTGCAGACGGTGGCGGGGGAAAGCAAACTGAGCGCCGAACTGCTGGCTTCACGTCGTCAGATTAACCAGCTGCTGAACTGGCACTGGAAGTTGAAACCGCAAAATGGTTTACCTGAACTGGTCGCCGGATGGCGGGGGGAACTGATGGCTGAACGCCTGAATACCCTGCTGGAAGGGTATCCGCGCTAAAGAATTGTAGCCCCGGTAAGCGCCGCGCCACCGGGGAAATTGCCGGGCGGTACGATGCTTGCCCGGCCTACAAAACCACAAACGGATTAACGCGACTCTTCCGCTTCCGGAAGCGTCACGTTCAGCTCCAGAATCGAAATATCCCCGTCTTTTTGCTCCAGCTGAACGGTGACCATTTCCGGGTCAATCTGCACGTATTTGCAGATCACTTCCAGAATGTCTTTGCGCAGCTGCGGCAGGTAGTGCGGTTCGGCGTCGCTACGACGACGTTCCGCCACAATGATTTGCAGACGTTCTTTTGCGATGTTGGCGGTGCTTTTTTTCCGCGAGAGAAAAAAGTCCAGTAATGCCATAACTTATCCTCCGAACAGGCGTTTGAGGAAACCTTTCTTCTCTTCTTCAATGAAGCGGAAAGGACGTTCTTCTCCCAGCAGACGGTCAACGGTATCCGCATACGCTTTACCCGCGTCTGCCTGTGTATCCAGGATCACGGGCTCGCCCTGGTTAGAGGCGCGCAATACGGACTGATCTTCCGGGATCACGCCAACCAGTTTGATGCGCAGGATCTCCAGCACGTCTTCCATGCTCAGCATGTCACCTTTGTTCACCCGACCCGGGTTGTAGCGGGTCAGCAGAAGGTGCTCTTTGATCGGCTCCTGGCCATTTTCCGCGCGACGAGATTTCGAGGCCAGAATGCCGAGAATACGGTCGGAGTCACGTACTGACGAGACTTCCGGGTTAGTAGTGATGATGGCTTCATCCGCGAAGTAGAGCGCCATCAGCGCGCCGGTTTCGATACCGGCCGGGGAGTCGCAGACCACGAAGTCGAACTCCATCTTTTTCAGATCGTCGAGCACCTTTTCCACGCCTTCACGGGTCAGCGCGTCTTTATCACGGGTCTGGGACGCCGGGAGAATGTAGAGGTTCTCGGTACGCTTATCTTTAATTAGCGCCTGGTTAAGCGTGGCATCGCCCTGAATGACGTTCACGAAGTCATACACCACGCGACGCTCGCAACCCATGATCAGGTCCAGGTTACGCAGACCGATATCGAAGTCGATTACGACGGTTTTCTTTCCCTTCTGGGCCAAACCAGTAGCGATGGCCGCGCTGGAGGTGGTCTTGCCAACGCCTCCTTTACCCGAAGTCACAACAATAATGCGTGCCATAGAAATTCCTTGTTAAAAGGGATCAATTTAACGGTTGAACGGTCAAAGCGTTATCTGCCAGCTGCAGACGAGCCGCTTTGCCATAAAATTCGGCTGGGATTTTATCGCTCAGCCAATATTCACCTGCGATAGACACCAGTTCTGCCGTCAGGTGAGTACAAAAAATTTGTGCTTCTCGATCGCCGCTGGCGCCCGCAAGCGCACGCCCACGCATCATACCGTAAACGTGAATATTGCCGTCTGCAATCAGTTCTGCGCCCGCACTGACGTGGCTTGTAACAATCAGATCACAGTTTGGCGCATAAATGCGCTGACCGGAACGAACCGGCAGATCAATCAATCGCGTTTTTGTGACTGGGGCTACATTTTGCGCCGGAGGCGGGGGAGCGGGAACGGTTGCAGGCGTTGCACGCGGGGATTTTTCTCTACCCTCGTTTAACAAGGGCAAACCCGCGCGTTCAATTTCGGCTTTTAACTCTGCGTCTTTACAGCCGCTTATACCCACGATGCGCAACCCCGTGGAGACGACGGCCTGCTGGAGTCGCTTCCAGTTAACCGGCCCCTCAAGGTCGCTTACATTAACGACAACAGGAGCATGCTTAAGAAAAGCGGGAGCCTGCGCGATTTTGTCTTCTAACGCCTGACGAATAACCTCGGGTTTTGCATCATGCAAATGAACCACTGATAAGGTGAAGCTACTGCCTTTAAGCTCGATGGGCGTATTTGACATCCTGGCCTTACTCAATTTGCTATTAACCGCAACACATCGCCGCGATATTCCGAAGAGTATCAGGCATGTTATAGTCAGGAGTATATTGAGGCAAGCAACCACCCATTAATTCAGAGTAAAAACATGTTTTGTGTGATCTACAGAAGTACCAGCCGCGACCAGACCTACCTTTATGTCGAAAAGAAAGACGATTTTTCCCGCGTGCCTGAAGAATTAATGAAAAGCTTTGGCCGACCGCAGCTGGCGATGCTGCTGCCGCTGGACGGCCGTAAGAAGCTGGTGAACGCCGATCTGGAGAAAGTCAAAAAGGCGTTAATCGAGCAGGGCTATTATTTACAGCTTCCGCCGCCACCGGAGAATTTATTAAAACAGCACCTTGAGCTGAGCGGAAAGAAATAAGCCCGGGTCCTTCCGGGAACAACTCATCAACCGATTAGGGGTCGACCATGTATCAACATCATAACTGGCAAGGTGCATTACTGGATTATCCCGTCAGCAAAGTGGTCTGCGTGGGCAGCAACTATGCAAAACATATTCAGGAGATGGGCAGCGCCGTGCCGGAAGAGCCGGTTCTGTTTATTAAGCCAGAAACCGCACTGTGCGATATTCGCCAGCCGCTGGTTCTGCCGCAGGGACTGGGTTCGGTGCATCATGAAGTGGAACTGGCGGTGCTGATCGGCGCGACGCTGCGCCAGGCAACTGAAGAGCATGTAGAGAAGGCGATTGCGGGTTACGGTGTCGCGCTCGACCTGACGCTGCGTGACGTCCAGGGCAAAATGAAGAAAGCGGGGCAGCCGTGGGAAAAAGCCAAGGGTTTTGATAATTCATGCCCGATTTCCGGTTTCGTTCCGGTGAGTGAATTTACCGACGACCCGCAGAATACGCCCCTCAGCCTGAAGGTCAACGGCGAGATCCGCCAGCAGGGGACGACCGCTGACATGATCCATAAGATCGTTCCGCTGATTGCCTACATGAGCCGCTTCTTCACCCTGAAACCCGGCGACGTGATCCTTACCGGCACTCCGGAAGGTGTGGGGCCGCTGCACAGTGGCGACGAACTGGACGTCAGTTTTAACGGCCTGTCGCTGAAAACCCGCGTGCTGTAAAAGCACCTTGCCGCCTGAAAAGGGCGGCAAAACTTGCATCAACGTGCCAGACTCGTTATAAGGTGCGCTCTATTTTGACGTGTGGACATCCCGATGAACGACATTCCTTTCTGGCAAAGCAAAACTCTCGACGACATGACCGACGCGGAGTGGGAATCGTTGTGTGACGGCTGTGGGCAGTGCTGCCTGCATAAGCTGATGGATGAAGATTCGGACGAGATCTATTTCACCAACGTAGCCTGCAAGCAGTTAAACATCAAAACCTGCCAGTGCCGCAACTATGAGCGCCGTTTCGACTATGAGCCGGACTGCATCAAGTTAACCCGTGAAAATCTGCCGACCTTTGAGTGGCTGCCGCATACCTGCGCGTATCGCCTGCTGGCGGAAGGAAAAGATCTGCCCACATGGCATCCGCTGTTGACGGGGTCGAAAGCGGCGATGCACGGCGAGCGTATTTCCGTGCGCCACATTGCGGTGAAAGAGTCCGAGGTGCAGGACTGGGAAGACCACATTATGAATCACCCTAATCGGTGATAATAAAAAACCCGCCGAGGCGGGTTTTTTATTGTGCGCAATTTTGTCGGGTGGCGCTGCGCTTACCCGACCTACAAAACTGACGTTGCCGTTTTGCTTTTACCTTCCAAAAAGATCGCGTTTCTTTGGCTTGAACGGCTGGGCAATCAGCACCAGCAGCGCTACCACGAAGTAGGCGACAAAAATGCCCACCAGCCACTGCGGCATCTCCAGCGTCAGAAACTCCCACTGGCGTACAGAGCAGTCACCGGAGGCCACAAACACCTGCGGCAGCCATTTATCCAGCGGCAGCCAGCTCGGGAAGCGGGCGGCAAAGTCGCAGGTCATAAACGGCGACGGGTGAAGCTGCATCTGGGTGTGCTCCCAGGCAAGCGCAATCCCTTTCCCGGCGCTGTACAGCCAGATGGCAATTGCGGCATAGCGTAACGGTGTTTTAGGTGCAATCGCACCTACCAGACCCGCGCCCATAATGCCGAACAGCGCACAACGCTCATAAATACACAGGACGCAAGGTTTCAGCCCCATCACATGCTGAAACCACAGCGCGACCATTTCCAGCGCAAAGGCGGTCAGGGCCATCAACAACCATGCTCCGCGACCGCGTGAGCACTGGTTCAAAAATCGCAACATAATCATTTCCCTGGAACATGCTTAGACAGCGCAGTGTAAACGAATTTTAATGCGCCGCAAGTATACCTGCTTGCAACAACCATTGCGTACAGGGAACGAGAGTAATTTTGATGCACAGCAAACCAACAAGGGTAAGCACCAGCGTGTACGGCAGCGCCATCCAGACCATTCTTCCATAAGAAAGTCGTATGAGTGGCGCCAGCGCCGAGGTCAGCAGGAAGAGGAAGGCCGCCTGACCGTTCGGGGTTGCCACGGAGGGGAGGTTGGTTCCAGTGTTGATCGCCACCGCCAGCAGCTCGAACTGTTCACTGCTGACAATCCCTTGCTCCATCGCGGCTTTAGCCTCATTGATGTATACCGTCCCGACAAAGACGTTATCGGATATAGAAGACAACAGACCGTTAAACAAATAGAACAGCGTTAGCTGCGAATCTGGCGTGGCCTGAAGCACAAACGCGATGATTGGCGTGAACAGATGTTGATCTATAATCACCGCCACGACGGCGAAAAATACCGCCAGCAGGGCGGTAAACGGCAGCGCTTCGGTAAAGGCTTTTCCGATAGCATGTTCGTCCGTGACGCCGCTCAGGCTGGTTGCCAGAATAATTACCGACAGACCAATCAGCCCCACCTCGGCAAGGTGGAAGGCCAGCGCAGCGATAAGCCACACGCCGATGATGCCCTGTGCAATCAGGCGCAGCGTCTCCTGGCGCGTGCGTTGTTTGCGGCTCTGCTCGTCAAACTTATGCAGCTCCTGACGGACCTGATCGGGCAACTTCGCGCCATACCCAAAAAGGTTGAATTTTTCGACCAGCACGCAGGTCGCTAAGCCGCAGATCAGAACGGGCACGCTGACCGGCGCCATGCGCAGGAAAAATTCGCCAAAATGCCACTCAGCCGCTTTGGCGATAATCAGGTTTTGCGGCTCTCCGACCATTGTCATCACGCCCCCCAGCGCCGTCCCCACGCCCGCATGCATCATCAGGCTGCGCAGAAACGCGCGGAACTGCTCGAGCACATCGCGGTTGTGCGCCTCAACGTGGCTGTCGTCCTGTAAGTTATCGCCAGGACGAGACGAGGCGACCCGGTGGTAAATACCGTAAAAGCCGACGGCGACGCTGATCACCACAGCCACAACCGTCAGCGCATCCAGGAAGGCAGAGAGGAAAGCCGCGGCGAGGCAAAACGCCAGCGAGAGCAGCGTTTTCGACGGAATGCTCAGCAGCAGACGGGTGAAGATAAACAGCAGAAGCTGCTTCATAAAGTAGATCCCCGCCACCATGAAGATCAGCAGTAGCAGGACTTCAAGATTCGACGCAATCTCGTTTTTAACATGCTCCGCGCTGGTCATTCCAATGACCACGGCTTCCAGCGCCAGCAGCCCGCCGGGCAGCAGCGGATAGCACTTCAATGCCATCGCCAGGGTAAAGATAAACTCGGCGACCAACATCCACCCGGCAACGAAGGGATCCAGCAAAAAGATAACGGGATTAACGACCAGGAATACCAGTAGAGTGAGTTTGTACCAGTCAGGTGACTGACCTAAAAAGTTGCGCCACAGCGCGCGCCCAAATGAAATTTCCACGACAGACGTCCTTTCCCCGTCAAATAAGACAAGACATCAGTATACGCAAAAACGGCGGCGGAGAGGGGGATAAAGCCATTTTGTAAATTTCATAAAAATGAAACGGCGATCCCTCTTTTCTGTCTCTGCTGCGCTATCTGCCTCTGTGCGCCTCTGGTATGATGAGTGCAATTTGCTAAAGCTGTGTAATGGAAATCTCACTATGGTCATTAAGGCGCAGAGCCCGGCGGGTTTCGCGGAAGAGTACATCATTGAAAGCATCTGGAATAATCGTTTCCCTGCGGGATCAATTCTACCTGCTGAACGCGAACTCTCTGAACTGATTGGCGTCACCCGTACCACGCTGCGAGAAGTGCTCCAGCGTCTGGCGCGCGATGGCTGGTTGACGATACAGCATGGCAAACCCACTAAGGTGAATAACTTCTGGGAAACGTCCGGGCTGAATATTCTGGAAACGCTGGCGCGTCTCGATCACGAAAGCGTACCGCAGCTGATTGACAATCTGCTTTCGGTGCGCACCAACATCGCTACCATTTTCATCCGCACCGCGTTTCGTCAGCATCCTGAAGATGCGCTGAAGGTGCTTGCCACCGCCAATGAGGTGGAAGACCACGCGGACGCCTTTGCGACCCTCGACTACAACGTGTTCCGCGGTCTGGCGTTTGCTTCCGGCAATCCGGTTTACGGTCTGATCCTGAATGGAATGAAAGGGTTATATACACGCATTGGTCGTCACTACTTTGCCAACCCTGAAGCCCGCAGCCTGGCGCTCGGCTTCTACCATAAACTGAGCAAGCTCTGCACCGAAGGGCTGCACGATCAGGTCTATGAAACGGTGCGTCGTTATGGCCACGACTCCGGTGAAATCTGGCACCGAATGCAGAAAACCCTGCCGGGTGATTTAGCGATTCAGAGTCGCTGAAATAAAAAACCTCTCGATTGAGAGGTTTTTTTCGCCCGGTGGCGCTTCGCTTACCGGGCAAAAAAACTACAACGTATTCAACCGCGCCGGACACCGCTCCAGCAGCTCCACGCTGCCATCTTCATTCTGCTGCTCCAGCGACACGTCAAATCCCCACAGGCGATGCACATGCTTCAGCACTTCCTTACGCCCCTTATCCAGCGGCGCGCGGTTGTGAGGGATATAGCGCAGCGTCAAAGAGCGGTCACCGCGCAGATCCACATTCCAGACCTGAATGTTCGGTTCAAGATTGCTCAGGTTGTACTGAGACGACAGGCGCGAGCGGATCTCACGATAGCCCTCTTCGTTGTGGATCGCAGAGATCTCCAGGTAGTTGTTGCGGTCATCATCCAGTACGGTGAAGAAGCGGAAATCACGCATGATCTTCGGCGACATGAACTGGCTGATAAAGCTCTCATCCTTAAAATCACGCATCGCGAAGTGCAGCGTTTCCAGCCAGTCAGAACCGGCAATATCCGGGAACCAGTATTTGTCCTCTTCGGTGGGCGACTGGCAGATACGCTTGATATCCTGGAACATGGCAAAGCCGAGTGCGTACGGGTTAATGCCGCTGTACCACGGGCTGTTATACGCTGGCTGGAATACCACGTTGGTGTGGCTGTGCAAAAACTCCATCATAAACCGCTCGGTGACTTTTCCTTCGTCATACAGGTGGTTAAGAATGGTGTAGTGCCAGAAGGTCGCCCAGCCTTCGTTCATCACCTGGGTCTGCTTCTGAGGATAGAAATACTGGCTCACCTTGCGCACGATGCGCAAGATCTCACGCTGCCACGGCTCCAGCAGTGGGGCGTTCTTCTCCATAAAGTAGAGCAGGTTTTCCTGCGGCTCGGAAGGGTAACGACGCGCCTCGGCGACGGTTTTCTCCTCCTCACGTTTCGGCAGGGTGCGCCACAGCATATTCACCTGGCTTTGCAGATACTCCTCGCGGCTCTTCTGCCGGGCTTTCTCTTCCTGCAATGAGATCTTCTGCGGACGCTTATAGCGGTCAACGCCGTAATTCATCAGCGCGTGGCAGGAGTCCAGCAGCTTCTCTACCTCGTCCACGCCGTAGCGCTCTTCGCAGTCGGTAATGTATTTGCGGGCGAAGATAAGGTAATCGACGATGGAGCTGGCGTCCGTCCAGCTGCGGAACAGATAGTTATTTTTGAAGAACGAGTTATGTCCATAGCAGGCGTGCGCCATCACCAGCGCCTGCATGGTAATGGTGTTCTCCTCCATCAGATAGGCAATACACGGGTTAGAGTTAATAACGATTTCATACGCCAGCCCCTGCTGTCCGTGCTTATACAGTCGCTCCGTTTCAATGAATTTTTTACCAAACGACCAGTGCGGATAGTTAATCGGCATCCCGACGCTGGAGTAAGCGTCCATCATCTGTTCCGAGGTGATGACTTCAATCTGATGGGGATAGGTGTCCAGACGATAGAGTTTGGCCACCCGGTCGATCTCCGCCAGGTAGACATCCAGCAACTCGAAGGTCCAGTCGGGTCCATCGCTCAGACGGGTGCTGTCCCTTGACATGGAATCTAGTGTAGCCATTAGCGCGCCCTCGTTGTTGGTCGCTCTCTCTGACTGGAGAGCCTCCTTTCAAGCATAGATCACCCCATTCAAATACGCGGGGCGCAGAAATTTTTTCTTTGCGATTTCCCGTTTTCGATACGGCAAAAAAAGCGGTGCTAGCAGAATTTTCTACTGGTTAAAAATAACGCGCAGCAGGAGATCCCAAATAAGCGCCATCCCCTGATACAGCGGGATATGTGAGTTGAGTCACCATAAAAAAGTCATATGTTGAATAATATTTTCAGCTAGGTTATCAATCTGTAATTAGATGATTGTTCTTTTGCTCATAATGGAGTGGCTATGCGTGTTGTCATACTGGGAAGTGGTGTCGTTGGCGTAACCAGCGCCTGGTATTTAAGTCAGGCGGGACATGAGGTTACCGTTATCGATCGCGAATCCGGTCCGGCGCTGGAAACCAGTGCGGCGAATGCGGGGCAGATCTCCCCGGGCTACGCTGCGCCGTGGGCGGCCCCGGGCGTTCCGCTGAAGGCGATCAAATGGATGTTTCAGCGACATGCGCCGCTGGCGATAAGCCTTGACGGCACACAGTTCCAGCTTAAGTGGATGTGGCAGATGCTGCGCAACTGCGACACCCGCCACTACATGGAAAACAAAGGGCGCATGGTGCGCCTCGCAGAATACAGCCGCGATTGCCTGAAAGCGCTGCGTTCCTCAACGGGGATCGAATATGAAGGGCGCCAGGGCGGCACACTTCAGCTGTTCCGTACCGCGCAACAGTACGAAAACGCGACCCGCGATATCGCCGTGCTTGAAGATGCGGGCGTACCCTATCAGCTGCTGGAAGCCAGCCAACTTGCCCAGGTGGAGCCAGCACTTGCCGAGGTCGCGCACAAGCTGACGGGCGGCCTGCGTTTACCGAACGATGAAACTGGCGACTGCCAGCTTTTCACCCAGCGTCTGGCGCGCATGTGTGAGCAGGCCGGGGTGAAATTCCGCTTCAACACCTCTGTCGACAAGCTGCTGTCGGAAGGGGAGAAGATTTACGGCGTGAAGTGTGGAGAAGAGGTCATCAAAGCCGATGCTTACGTGATGGCGTTTGGCTCCTACTCTACCGCGATGCTGAAAGGGATCCTGGACATCCCGGTCTATCCGCTGAAAGGCTACTCCCTGACCATTCCCGTGAAAGAGGACAGCGGCGCGCCAGTATCAACCATTCTTGATGAAACCTACAAAATCGCCATCACCCGTTTCGATAACCGGATCCGCGTCGGCGGCATGGCGGAAATCGTGGGCTTCAATACCGAACTGCTCAAACCACGTCGTGAAACGCTGGAGATGGTCGTCGGCGATCTCTTCCCGCGCGGCGGTTTCATTGAGCAGGCGACGTTCTGGACCGGCCTGCGTCCAATGACCCCGGACGGCACGCCGATTGTGGGCCGTACGCCTTACAAAAATCTGTGGACAAATACCGGCCACGGTACGCTTGGCTGGACCATGGCCTGCGGTTCGGGCCAGCTGCTTAGCGACCTGATTTCCGGGCGGACGCCGGCAATTCCGTTTGACGATTTAAGCGCCGCACGCTATCAATCAGGGTTTACCCCCTCGCGTCCACAACACCTGCACGGCGCGCATAATTAAGGAGTCGTCATGTCCCGTCCCATTCTGGCCCAGCTGGATTTGCAGGCGCTGAAGGATAACCTGCAAATTGTTCGTCGTGCTGCGCCGGGTTCTCGTGTCTGGTCGGTGGTGAAAGCCAACGCCTACGGTCATGGTATCGACCGTATCTGGAGTGCGCTCGGCGCCACCGACGGTTTTGCCTTGCTGAATCTGGAAGAGGCCATCCTGCTGCGTGAGCGCGGCTGGAAAGGACCGATCCTGCTGCTGGAAGGATTCTTCCATGCGCAAGATCTGCCTCTGCTGGATAAGTACCGCCTGACGACCAGCATTCACAGTAACTGGCAGATCAAGGCCATTCAGGACGCGAAGCTGCATGCCCCGCTGGATATCTATCTCAAAGTGAACAGCGGTATGAATCGTCTGGGCTTCCAGCCTGAACGTGTGCACACGGTCTGGCAGCAGCTTCGTGCGCTGAAAAACGTCGGTGAGATGACGCTGATGGCGCATTTTGCCGATGCGGAAAAGCCGGACGGCATTGCCGATGCTATGGTCCGCATTGAGCAGGCGGCAGAAGGGCTGGACTGTCCGCGCTCGCTGTCGAACTCAGCGGCAACGCTCTGGCATCCCGAGGCGCATTACAACTGGGTGCGCCCGGGGATCGTTCTGTACGGCGCGTCACCCTCAGGTCAGTGGCAGGATATCGCCAACAGCGGCCTGAAGCCGGTGATGACGTTACGAAGCGAAATTATCGGCGTGCAAACCCTGAAAGCGGGCGATACGGTGGGCTATGGCAGCCGCTATCGGACAGCGGGCGAACAGCGTATCGGTATCGTGGCGGGGGGCTATGCAGATGGTTATCCGCGCATCGCCCCGAGCGGCACGCCGGTGTGGGTCGATGGCGTGCGTACGGGCACGGTAGGCACCGTCTCAATGGACATGTTGGCTATTGATTTGACGCCATGTCCTCAGGCGGGGATCGGCTCACCGGTTGAGCTGTGGGGCAACGAGGTTAAAATTGATGATGTGGCCGCTGCGGCGGGCACTGTCGGGTATGAACTGATGTGCGCGCTGGCGTCAAGAGTGCCTGTTGTGACGGTGTAACTTGTGTGTGCCGGGTGGCGGCTTCGCCTTACCCGGCCTACAAAAGCCCGAACGTAGGCCGGGTAAGCGTTAGCGCCACCCGGCAAGAAAGCAGCTACTCCGCCTCCTCCTCCATCGGCCTTACGCCGACTTTGCGCACCGCGTTATCCTCTTTCTCGGCCACCGTCCAGACCATCCCGGCAAACTCCACCTGGTCACCGACGACCGGTGCAGCCCCTAATAATTGCTGAATAATCTCGCCCAGTGTTTGCTGGTTATCGCGATTCTCCAGTCCTCCCTCCAGGCCATAAATCAGCGCCACATCCGCAAAGCGGGCGCTGGCTTCGAGGATAAAATCGCCGAAGAAACGCTGATCCAGCGCCACCGGGGGCGACTGGCTGAACAGCTTGCCAAGGGCAGGCAGGTCGCGCTCGCGGCCAATCACGCAGAGGATATCGTTCTCTCGCAGCCGCGTGCTGCCGGTCGGGTGAAGCAGGGCGTTATCCCGGAACAGGGCGGCAATGCGCGTTTCAGCGGGCATATGCAGATCGCGTAGCGAAGCACCCACGCACCACTTATCGGCGCTTAGCTGATAGACAAACTGTTCCCACGGGTTGTCTGGATGAATATCCAGCCCCACGCGGGAGACCGGCCAGCCAACGGGCGGTACCACCACTTTGGCTTTTTTCGCCGCCCAGCCCAGCGACGTCCCCTGGAACAGCAGCGATACCAGCACCACGAAGAAGGCGACGTTGAAGAACAGACGAGCGTTGTCCAGCCCGGCCATCATCGGGAAAACCGCCAGGATAATCGGCACCGCGCCGCGCAGCCCCACCCAACTGATAAATATCCGCTCACGCAGGTTAAACCCGCGGAACGGCAGCAGCCCGGCAAACACCGACAGCGGACGGGCGATGAAGATCATCCAGGCCGACAAAAGCAGCGCTGGCACGACGATAGGCAGCAGGTCGGAAGGCGTCACCAGCAGGCCCAGCACCAGGAACATGGCGATCTGTGCCAGCCAGGCCAGCCCGTCAAAGTTTTGCAGTATCGCATAACGGTTACGAATCGGTCGGTTGCCCAGCAGGAATCCACAGAGGTAAACCGCCAGAATACCGCTGCCGTCCAGCGCGGTGGTGACGGCAAAGATCAGGATCCCGCCGCTCAGGGCCAGCAGCGGGTAAAGGCCGGAAGGCAGCGTAATACGGTTGATTGTCTGCTGTAACAGGTAACCGCCGCCGAGACCAATGATAATCCCGAGGCCAAACTGCTGGAGGATGTGCCAGGCGAACATCCAGCTCAGGCCAGTTTCGTGCTGCTGGATCATCTCAATCAGGGTGATGGTCAGGAACACCGCCATCGGATCGTTGCTGCCGGATTCAATCTCAAGCGTGGAGCCAACGCGCTCGTTCAGCCCCTTGCCGCCGAGCAGCGAGAACACCGCCGCCGCATCGGTAGAGCCGACAATCGCGCCAATAAGCAGGCCTTCCATCATATCGAGGTTAAACAGCCAGGCTGCCATCATACCGGTCAGGCCGGAGGTGATTAGCACGCCGACGGTAGCCAGAGACAGCGCCGGGCCTAAGGCAACGCGAAACGAACTTGCCTGGGTGCGCATGCCGCCGTCCAGCAAGATCACCGCCAGCGCGAGGTTACTTACCATATAGGCGAAAGGGTAATTATCGAAGGGGATACCGCCGATTCCGTCAACCCCCGCCAGCATGCCGATAGCCAGGAAAATGACAAGAATAGGTATGCCAAGGCGCGATGAAAATGAACTTAATAAAATGCTGAAGGTTACCAGGATGGAACCCAGAATGAAAAGACTGATTATCGCTGTGGCACTCAATGTCGTCTTACTCCCACCTCAATGTGAACGCTGTTATTAAAACCCTAACATATTAACAACTGTATCTGCGTTTTATTGAGGGGGAATAACGGCTTTTTTATGCCTTTAAGACCGGATGACCGCTGATTGTTAACCGACTGCCTGAATTACCGTGTGCAAGGTGCGCCCGGGCACCCAGTGGCAAGGTAATGGTTTGCTGCTCATGGCCGAAATTCAGACCGGCGATCACCGGAATATCCAGCCGGGAACGAATGAAATCGACCATCGTCTCCAGCGTGTAGCCTGCGTCGTAATCGTTGGGGGCTGACCCGCTGAAACTGCCCAGCACAATGGCCGACTGCCGATCCAGGATCCCGGCGTGATAAAGCTGTAACAGCATGCGTTCGACGCGGAACGGGTGTTCGTTGATATCTTCCAGCACCAGAATGCCGTCCTCGATCTGCGGCAGCCACGGTGTCCCAATCAGCGATACCAGCATCGCGAGGTTTCCGCCCCACAGCTGCCCTTCACATTCCCAGTGCGGTCCGTTGCCTTGCCACTCGACGGTAAACGTCGGGTTTTGCAGGGCGCGCCAGAAATGGTCCTGCGTAAACGCATCCAGCTCCGGCGCACCAAAGTTGCCGGCCAGCATCGGACCGCTAAAGGTAATGACGTTATGCAACGCCAGCAGGCCGAGCTGGATCGCCGTGAAATCGCTGTGTCCGCAGATTAACAGCGGATCCTGCTGCTGGCGTGCGGCCAGCCCGGCCCAGTCGATGCTCTCCAGCAGCCGGCTTGCGCCATAGCCGCCGCGCACGGCCAGCACAATAGTGTTTTCACCTTCCAGCGTCGCCAGGCTGTTGATATCGCTCAGTCTCTGCGCCTCCGTACCGGCAAAACGCTGCATGCGGCGGGGGATAATTGTCTGATTTTCTACCTGATGGCCCATTTCCAGCAGGCGCTGAACGCCCCGCTGTGCCGCCTCCTGGTTGATGCAGTAGCCCGACGGTGCAATGAGATGAAACTGAGGCATGGCAATTCCTTGCTGAATGAGAATCTAATTGTCTATATCATGCCGCTTATACGCCGCCTGCTTCAAGGGGCGACGTACCGCGATGACCGGCTATAAGGATAGATGACGTGAAATTGAGATGGTTTGCTTTTTTGATTGTGTTGCTCGCTGGCTGTAGTTCAAAACATGATTATAAAAATCCCCCCTGGAATCCTGAAGTCCCGGTAAAGCGGGCCATGCAGTGGATGCCGATCAGCGAACAAGCCGGGAAGGCCTGGGGCGTGAGCCCGCGCCTGATCACCGCGATCATCGCCGTGGAGTCCGGCGGTAACCCGACGCTGGTGAGTAAATCGAATGCGGTGGGGCTGATGCAGTTAAAAGCCTCTACGGCGGGAAGAGAGGTCTATCGCTACATGGGCTGGAAGGGACAGCCATCCACCAGCGAGCTGAAAAACCCGGAACGTAATATCTCTATGGGAACCGCTTACCTGAGCATTCTGGAGCATGGCATTCTGAAGGGAATTGACGATCCGGAAGTGATGCAATATGCGCTGGTGGTGTCGTACGTTAACGGAGCTGGCGCGCTGCTCCGAACCTTCTCATCCGATCGCAAAGAGGCGATAGAAGAGATTAACGATATGGATAAAGATGAATTCTTCGAACACGTTGTGAAGAATCATCCGTCAGCACAGGCTCCACGTTATATCTGGAAAGTACAGAAAGCAATGGACGCCATGTAACGTCTTTGTCGGGCGGCAGCACGCTGCCCGACGCCTTTCAGCGCACTTTATTCGCGCGTTCCCGCGCTTCACGCTCCAGTGAAAAAATGATGCGCTGTAGTTCGCGCTCGGCGCCTGGCCCGACATTCAGAAAGCGAAAACTCAGTCGCGGCGTGGTAATGGTTTCGTTTTTGCCGTCCACCACCTTGCGCTCGCTGATGGCAGTCAGCTGGGCGTCAAACCAGAAGCGTCCCCATCCGCCCATATCCAGCTCGATCTGACTAAAACGCATACCTTCCACCAGCCCTTCCGGCTTCGGCATATCCATCAACGCTCCCATGCCGCCCAGCGACAGGTCGAAGAGACGAAAGCGGATCTCATTTTTGTCCGGCATTTTCGCCTTACAGAAGTAGGCCGGGTGAAGCGGGGCGCTGATGCGAAAATACTCGCGGCGCTGCACGAACCAGAGATTAGCGGGCAGGGGGGTGATAAACGCAGGCAAACCCTGGTACACGATCGTGGTCAGGTGAGGCAGTATAAACTCAACTTTAGCCCCCTGCGTTTCGGCCATCACCGAGAGGTTTTCTGCCTGTAGCGCGGCACGGTTTTCATCGCTCTGGCTACCCAGATCCACGATCAGGTGTTCTGCCGTCACGTCCAGGATCTTGCTGATAAACTGGCTGGTTGACCAGTTGATGCGCAGCGGCACCTCGCCCTTTTTCAGGTCGCGTAACACCCCTAATACAGCCAGCGGATTTTGTTTCAGGAACTGCTCACTGTAGCTACTCACGCCAGATGGCTCCTCGATAGATGACAGACTGTCTCTGGGTTATCGGCACGATGGCATGAAACTTAATACAAACGATCTGTTTTTCTCCGCTGATATTGATTCGGTAATAAAAATGATAATAATTGTCGTTCCCAATATCATCTAATAATAAGACGACACTATGAGCACCTCACGTTTTGCGTTATGCGCGTTGGCAGGCGCCGTCACGCTGGCATTGCAGACACAGGCTTTCGCAGAAGAACCCACCATCGTGGTAACCGGTACAGAACAGGGCAGCGCGCTCCCTGCCTGGACCAATAGCGCCACGAAATCAGCCGTCGCGGAAAGTAAAACGCCGCAGGTGATCAACACCATCGCCGCTAAAGAGATTGAGCAGCGGCACGCCAGTTCGGTAAACGAGATCCTGCGCTATGCGCCGGGCGTTTCCACGGAGGTGCGCGGGAGCACCTCTTACATGAGCGAGTACAAAATCCGCGGGTTCAACGTCGATCAGGAGTTCTACAACGGCCTGCAACTTCCCTATAACGTCACCGGGAACACCAAAGCGCGAATCGATCCGCTGCTGATTGAGAGCGTCGATATCCTGAAGGGGCCGTCATCCGTGCTGTATGGCGGCGGCTCCCCGGGTGGGCTGGTCAATATTCAGAGTAAAAAGCCGCAGAAAGAGGCGAAAACAGAACTGGGCTTTAATACCGGAAACCGCAATCTGAAAGAGGGGTACCTGGATTCCACGGGGCAGATCGCGAACAGCGACTGGAACTATCGTCTGCTGGGCAAAGCGACGGAAAGTGACGAACAGGCGCACACCACGCGCTATGAAAACTATCTGGTGGCCCCCTCCGTGACCTGGCAGCCGGATGACAAAACGCGCCTGACCATTGACGCGCTGGCGCAAAATACGCCGAGCCTGACGCCGTCTGATCCGATGCCGCTAAGCTATCTGCGGTCTAAATACGCCGATCGTCGTGACTATGCCGGGGATGAGTGGAGCGGCTTCAAACAGCGCCAGTGGATGCTGGGCTACAGCTTTGAACATGAGTTTGACAGTGGCTGGGGCTTTAACCAGAAAGCGCGCTACTTTGACGTGGATACCCACCAGCGCAGCGCCTATTCCACCGGGACGGGCAGCGAGGTCTACCAGCTTAACCGCTTCGCCTATACCACGGATGAAGATTTGCAGAGCTTCAACATTGATAACCAGGTTACCCGAACCGTCGCGCTGGGGGACTGGCAACATCATCTGCTGGCGGGCTTTGACTACCAGAAGCTGAACTCTCACTTCCATTATCGTTACGCCTCGTCCACTCCGGGTATCGATATGCGCAATCCGGATCACTCGCAGATCGATAACGATGCGCTGGGGCTTGTAACCGCGCAGAAAAACCGTCTCGGCTATCAGCAGAATGGCTATTACCTTCAGGATCAGATTGCGTTTGGCGGGCTTAACGTGCTGGCCAGCCTGCGCTTTGACGACTACCGTTCCGTCACCACCAACTATCTGCAAAACGGTGACAAAGCCTGGGTATCGCAGGATCGCCTCACAAAACGACTGGGGGCGCTTTATGCCTTCGACAATGGTCTCTCGCCGTTTATCAGCTATTCGGAAGGCTTCGCACCGGTATCGCCGCAGGGTACGCTGACCGCGAAAGACGTTAAGCCCACCACCAGTAAGCAGGTGGAGGGTGGGGTGAAATATCTGCTGGCGGAATATGCAACTACCTTCACCGCCTCGGTGTTTAACATTCGTCAGAAAAATGTGGTGACCAGCGATCCGGGCTTCCTCAACTACCGACAGACCGGGGAAGTGGAATCGAAAGGCGCGGAGCTTTCCGCTATTAGTCGTCCAACGGATAACCTGACGCTGATTGCTAATTATGCCTACACCCACGCCATCAATACTGAAGATGACAAGTACCAGGGCAAACGACCGACGCAGGTCCCTGAGAACGCCTTTAATCTGTGGGGAGATTTCACCTTTGACAGCACGCCGCTGAGAGGGTTAACGCTGGGGGCTGGTGCACGCTACACCGGGCCGATGGAGATCTCGCCAGCCAATGATGCAGGCAAGCTGGGCGGTACGACGCAGTACGATCTGGCGGCATCTTACCGCATGGGTGAACTGGCGCCATCGCTGGAGGGGCTGACGCTGAAAGCGAGCGCGCAGAACGTCACCAACAAAGAGACGCTCACCTGCTATGACGCGACCAACTGCTGGATAGGCCGCGACCGCACCTTCCAGGTCGGGGCGAGCTACAGCTTCTGAAAAAAGCCCGGTGGCGCTACCACACTGAACAGTCCCCTCGCCCCTTTGGGGAGAGGGTTAGGGTGAGGGGCGCTACTGCGCCGCCTGTTTAGCAGGTGCAACATCATCGTTTGCCGCAGACTGATTCTCCGGTACGCTGTCGCACGGCTTCTCTTTCGGGCAGACCATGTCCAGCATCCTGAGCGTCACACCGTTACTCCAGCCGAAACCGTCCTGCAACGGATACTCACCGCCGCCACCGCCGGTACCGGTCGAAGAGACATCGTACTTCTCAACCAGTTTCTTCTCGCGATCGTAGGTATGCTGAACGTTTTTCAGGAAACGCCAGGTCACGTCCATCGCCACTTTCTGCTGACCATAGTTCTGCAACCCTTCCACCGCTACCCACTGCAACGGCGCCCAGCCGTTCGGCGCATCCCACTGCTGCCCGCTGTTGATGGTGGTGGTAGAAATACCGCCCGGTTTCAGCAGGCGCGACGATGCGGCTGCGGCCACTTTATTGGCGCGATCCTGTGATGCGGCCTTCACATACAGCGGGAAGAGGGCCGCGGCAGTCAGCTGATTACGCACCTTCCTGGTTTTCAGATCGTAATCCGCATACCAGCCCTCTTTATCGTTCCACAGGTGGCTCTCCATGGCTTTCTGACGTGCGGAGGCCAGCGCGTCATATTTACTTGCGCTTGCGGTATCCCCGTCTTCCTGGCTGGCACGGGCCAGCAGTTTTTCCATCTTAAACATCAGCGCATTCAGATCCACCGGCACGATGCTGGTGGTGCGGATGGTACCCAGCTTCTGGGGATCGTCCATCCAGCGGGAGCTGAAATCCCAGCCCGAGGCCGCGGCAGAGCGCAGATCACGGTAAATCTCGGTGGCCGGACGGTTAGGGTTATTTTTGGCGGTGGTCACGTCATCCAGCCACGACTCAGGGCGTGGCGTGTCCAGATCGTCCCAGTAGCGGTTGAGGAGGGAGCCGTCATCCAGCTTCACTACGCGTTTGTTTGCCTGACCAGGCTGGAGCCCATCAGCCCCCTCCATCCAGTAGGCATACTCCTTCTCCATCTGCGGACGGTATTTCTTCAACGCGTCGCTGTCATGCGTGGCCAACAGTTCCACCATCAAAGAAAAGAACGGCGGCTGAGAGCGGCTCAGGTAGTAACTGCGGTTACCGTTAGGGATATGGCCCCAGGTATCAAGCTCGTATGCGAAGTTGTCCACCATGTCGCCGATCTTATCCCAGTGGCCGCTCTCGGCCAGCCCCAGCATGGTGAAATAGCTGTCCCAGTAATAGACTTCGCGGAATCGTCCTCCCGGCACGACATAGGGTTTTGGCAGAGGCAGGAGGGAGTCCCATTTGTTCGCTTTGTCGGTGGTGCGGGTCAGCACAGGCCACAGATCGTCTATGTGTTCGCGCAGGCTCTGGCCCTCAGGGGGAACATATTTCTCACCCTCCTTCGGCAGGATAAAGTTCATCTCCACGAAGTGACGCAGGTCAAAACCGGACTGGGTATGCTGCATCCGGTAATCCGCCAGGATCATCAGCGGGTCGCTTTTGGGAACGGCATCCGCGAAGGTTTTCTGATCCGGGAACAGTTTGGCGCTCTGAACGTCATTAAAGAGGGGGCCAAGAAGAATATCAGGTGAGCTTTGCTGGCTCGTTGGCTGGTCTTCAGCATAACCAAATGCGGTAACACCGAGTAGTGCGCCTGCCAACGCAAGGGGTAAAAAAGCGGGGCGTCGTGCGCGAGGTCTTATCATCGGTTCGTCTCCTGTCTTCGCTGAGCAGCGTGACCGCTGTTGTCAATTACCTGAAAACCTTAGACGAATATCGATAACTTCGCGTGTTGAATGTCCCATTTTTCGCATAACCAGAAAATTCGGGTGCGCTTTCACTACACCAGGGTTGGATTACTTAATTTTTAACCACACCACGGAAAGGCCGGGTAAGCTTCACGCCACCCGGCTTAAGCCCTACAACCCTTTTTTATCCATCAGCACCGCCAAATCCACCAGACGGTTTGAGAAGCCCCACTCGTTGTCATACCACGACAGGATCTTCACCATACTCCCGCCAATCACCAGCGTTGAAAGCCCGTCGATAATGGATGAGCGCGGGTCGCCCTGATAATCACTGGAGACAAGCGGTTCATCGCTGTAGCCCAGGATGCCTTTCAGCGGCCCGCTACCGGCAGCCTGACGGAACGCGTCATTCACCTCTTCGGCGGTCACGTTGCGGCTCAGCGTCACCGTCAGATCGACAATCGACACCACTGGCACCGGCACGCGCAGGGAATACCCGGTGAGTTTACCGTCCAGTTCGGGGATCACTTTCCCGAGCGCTTTTGCCGCGCCGCTGGAATAAGGCACAATCGATAATGCTGCCGCACGCGCGCCGCGCAGATCTTTTTCCGGCTGGTCATGCAGCGCCTGGCTGTTGGTGTAGGCATGCGTGGTGTTCATCAGCCCGTGTTCAATGCCAAACTGCTGGTGCAGCACCTGCGCCGCTGGCGCCAGACCGTTAGTGGTGCAACTCCCGTTGCTGACCACAAAATGCTGGGCCGGATCGTACAGCGTGTGGTTCACGCCCATTACCACCGTCAGATCATCATTTTTAGCCGGGGCGGAAATAATGACGCGTTTTGCGCCGCCGCTCGTGATATGCACCGCCGCTTTATCACGTTCGGTGAAGAAACCGGTGGCTTCGATTACCACCTCAACGTCAGCGTCTTTCCACGGAATGTTTGCCGGGTCGCGTTCACTGAATACGGTGATGCGTTGCCCGTCAACCTGTAGCGCGCCGTCCGCCGCTTCCACAGGTACCGGTAGCGTGCCAAGCAGAGAGTCATATTTCAGCAGATGGGCGAGGGTTTTACTGTCCGTCAGATCGTTAATGGCCACAATCTGGAGATCCGGATTGCCCAACGCCGCGCGCAGGACATTACGTCCGATACGGCCGAAACCGTTAATACCGACCTTAACCATGATGCACTCCTTATCTGTGTTGTCTGGAGTTACTGTAGGTGTCAGGTCGGTTGGCGTAAATGACAAAAAAGGATCAGATTACGCCATTCTGCGGCAGTGGAAACGCTGGCGATATTCGCCCGGCGTGAGATGAAGCTGCTTTTCAAAAACGCGGCGCAGGTTGATGCTGGTCCCAAACCCGCTTTTTTCGGCAATGACCTCAAGCGGATACGGGGTCTGCTCCAGAAGCTGTCGTGCGGCGGCCAGGCGGGCTTCGGTGACATAACGGGCCGGAGGTACACCGACGTCACGCGTGAACACGCGGGTGAAATTGCGCGGACTCATGGCGACCCGTTCGGCCAGCCTTTCGACGCACAAATCTGCGGTGAGGTTTTGCAGGATCCAGCTTTGCAGTTCGCTAACCGGTCCGGTCGCGCCGGACTGCTCCAGATTATAGCGGCTGAACTGTAGTTGGCCGCCAGGCCGGCGCAGGTACATCACCATATCCTGCGCCACGTTGCGGGCGAGGGTGAAGCCGTAATCATCCTCCACCAGCGCCAGCGTCAGATCAAACCCGGAACTGACGCCGCCGGATGTCCAGACGGGACCATCCTGAACATAGAGCGGGCCGCCCTCAACGTTGACCGCAGGATAGCGGGTTTTCAACGTTTCCAGAAGCCGCCAGTGGGTCGTTGCCCGGCGCCCATCGAGAAGTCCGGCCTGTGCCAGCAGCAGGGCCCCGCCGCAGACAGAGGCGACGCGTCGCGCATGCGGCGCGGCCAGGTGCAGCCAGTCCACCACCGCAGTGCTTTCCTGCTCATTCATGCCACGGCCGGTGATGATAATCGTGTCCAGCGGCTCGCGCGGATCCAGCTCCGGCAGGCGATAGTCCGCCAGCAGATTTAAGCCGGACTGGCCATGGATCACCAGGTGAGGCTGGGTAGTGGCAATAATGATGCGGTAGCGGGGCTGCGCCAGACCGTCCGGGTGCAGACGGTTGGCCTGCATCAGAATGTCGGCTATACCGGCGGCTTCAAACAACATGCCACCATCAGGAACGATTATCAGGATCTTCTTCATGTCATGAAAAGTACCTTTCTTACAATATAAGTCAAGTGGAGGACGTTGACCGTTACCGAGCACGGTTCTGGTCAACCCCGATGCCTGCAACGGCACATATTTTGATACCCACTTAACCTGTTTTTACCGCTCGGCCTGTAAGCTATGGTGCGGGAAAGCAAAGAACTCATAACAAATTTTCATCATGTTTGTAATAAATCGTCGGAGTGGTGGAAAGCAAGCAATAGTGTAGTGACGGTAAAATGCCAAATGAAGTTCGCCTGTCGAAAGCAGCGTCTTTATTAATTACCTGGAAAGGGTGGGTTATATTTTGAGCAATGCCTTGGCGAGTAAGATTGTAGTCAGGCTTAATTATTTGTACGGCCCAGACGAGAGAAAATTATCTTAAGAAGGGGGAGAGCATAAAGTTAATTTGCGGCGTGAAATTAATTTTTTCACCCTTACTGTGTTTTCTTAATTTGATGGGACATCGTCCTGAGTATTGACGATTTGCTATCGATACAACAAATAATTCGTGTGAGATATATTCATATGCAACTGAAAAATTCTCTGTTCTACTAATTATGGTAGTGGCAGGAATAGTGGTATTACGTTAGTGAGAATGGTTCTCTTTTGGGTTTTTTTGTCTTTAAATCAGCTAATTGCGTGATTTCTCTATTTTTCAGATTAATCTCAGAGTGAGGCGAATGCCTCATGAATCAGCAGTAGCGAAAAAGGAAATATTGAAAAGGTGATAAGCTCATGTAAACTTGTTTACCGTTTGTCAAAATATGTCAGGATTACGCTGGGCCTTATTCTCGAAGGCTCGTGCGGTAGCTATGCCCAAATAATAGTAACGCCCCGGAAAAACCTGACTATTTTAACAATAGCACCTAAGTCAAATTTTATCCCCTCTCTTCATCCTCTAAATATCGCTACGGAAAAGCATATGAAACTGCGTGTATTGTTATCACTTCTGTTTGTTATGGCGGTGGCGGGCTGTAAGGCGCCGCAAAAACCAGCGATCACCGATGATACGATTGTGACCAGCCAGGTTAATGGCATCACGCTGACGCACCGTCACGCTGTTACCCCTCCGGCGGAGTTCACTCAGGTGAATGAACCGTATCGTGCTATGTACCCGGCATCCCTGATGAGCCGTCCTGACTACGGTGGAAAAGTGATCCGTACGCTTGAGACCGGAAAAACTTACGTCGTGCTTGGGCAGGTTGAACATTTCTGGATGGCGCTGGCCGATGATGGGAGTGAACAGCTGATTGGTTACGTGCCGATGCGTGCCGTGATCAAGGCCGACCAGTACGAAGCCACCGTGCGTAAACAGGCACTGCGCCCTAAAGCGCGCAAGAAAACCACCTGTGTTGATGTCGATGGCAACAGCAAAGCCTGCAAAGACAGCGCGAACGGTACCTGGATCCTGAACTAAACGGGTTTCACGAGCATATTTTTATGAATAATAAAAATTTCCATCGGATGTGGTTCCCTTTTTTTGCGTTGATTCTCGCGCTGATCGGTGGTTGTACGTCGTCTTCACACAGCGACCCCTCCCGCTACAATCTTCAGTTTCAGGCTCATCCTCAAATCAATGATTCTGCACCGCTTAAGGTCAGAGTATTGCTGCTGAAATCCGATGCGGATTTCATGTCCAGCGACTTCTACTCCTTACAGAACAACGCGTCAGCCACGCTTGGCGCGAATCTGCTGAACAGCGATGTGTTCTTCCTGATGCCGGGCCAGCTTTCGAAAACCCTGAGCGGCCAAAGCTCACCGGAAGCGCGCTATATCGGCGTAATGGCGGAATACCAGGCACTGGACGGCAAAAAATGGCGCGTCTCACTTCCTTTGCCTGTTCCCGGCGAAAACGCGATTTACCAGTTCTGGAAATGGTCCGCAGATGAACTCCAGGCCAGCGTCTTCCTTGACGTAAATGGTATCCGGGTCATCAGTCAGTAACGCCCTTCATAACAGGAAAGAGATCATCATGACGAAAGCAGAAAAGGTCGTCTGGACCGAGGGCATGTTCCTGCGTCCCCACCATTTTCAGCGGACAGAAAGTTACCTCCTCAACCACGTTCGTGAGTGGGGGGCCTTGCAGCGTTCGTATCTCTGGGGCTTTCTCGACCTTGAGCTGGATGAAGCGATGCTTCGCCAGGGCTGTATTGCCCTGAGCTACTGTAGCGGTTTGCTGCCTGACGGCACCTTTTTCCAGGTGCGCAGCGACCGCAACGGTCCGGCCCCGCTAAAAATCCCCGATAATCTTACCAATGAAAAGGTGGTGCTTGCGCTGCCGGTTCGTCGCGGTGGACGTGAAGAGGTGATTTTCAGCGAGGAGCACTCTTCTCTGGCGCGTTTTATTACGTTTGAACAAGAGGTAGAAGACGACAACGCCATGTCGGTCGGGGAAGCGACGGTTCAGTTTGGCCGCCTGCGTCTGACCCTGATGCTGGAGAAAGATCTGACGGCAGAATGGACCGCCATCGGCGTGGCGTGCGTCGCTGAAAAGCGCAACGACAACCACGTGCGGCTGGATAACAGCTACATCCCGCCAATGCTGAACGCCAATAACAGCCCGCAGGTGTACGGCATGATCAATGACCTGCACGGCTTGCTGGTGCAGCGTAGCCAGCAGATCGGCGGCCGCCTGCGCCAGCCGGGGCGTTTCAATACGTCCGAGATGGTTGAGTTCACGCTTCTTTCGCTGATCAACCGCCACCTTGGCGACATCTCACATTTAAAAACGCTGCCGCTGCTTCACCCTGAAGCGCTCTGGCGAAGCTGGCTGCCGTTTGCCACGGAACTCGCCACCTGGACGCCGCAGCGTACCGCAGAGAGCGTACTGCCGGTATACGACCATGACGATCTTGCCCTTTGCTTCGGCAAACTGATGCTGATGCTGCGTCAGGGGCTGTCGCTGGTCATGGAAGATCATGCCATCCAGCTGCCGCTGCACGAACGCTCTCACGGTCTTAACATCGCCACCGTGCCGGAGACCAGCATGGTCCGCGAATTTGGCTTCGTGCTGGCGGTAAAAGCCAATGTCCCCGGCGAACACCTGCAAACCCATTTCCCTGCCCAGATGAAGGTTGCGCCAGTCTCGAAAATTCGCGATCTGGTTCAGCTCCAGCTGCCGGGCATCATGCTTCGGGCAATGCCCGTCGCGCCGCCGCAGATCCCGTGGCATGCAGGCTACAGCTATTTCGAGCTCGAGAGGGGCAGCGAACTGTGGCACGAGATGGACAAGTCTGGGGCATTCGCGCTGCATCTCGCAGGGGAATTCCCGGGTCTCGATATGGAGTTCTGGGCCATCCGTAGCCCGACAGAATAATAAAGCGAGCGCTTAATATGCAGGAACGACAGGATACCGGCAGTGATGCCGTGTTTACCGGAGCCAGTGGGAACAATCAGCTGGTGGCGGCCGCCAATCCGCTGCTCAATGCGATTCCGCAAATCCGTCATTCGGTTTCCCACGACGATCAGGTCGGGCTGCGCCAGCGCCTGATTGACGAAATTCGCCGTTTCGAGGTGCGATGCCAGCAGGCGGGCTTACCGTATGAAGTGATTGTCGGCGCGCGCTACTGCCTCTGCACGGCGCTGGACGAAGCCGCCGCTCTGACCCCCTGGGGAAGCAGCGGCGTCTGGTCAAGCAATGGTCTGCTGGTGACGTTTCATAACGAAACCTGGGGTGGCGAGAAGTTTTTCCAGCTGCTGGCACGTCTGTCTCAGAATCCGCGCGAACACATTCTGCTGCTGGAGATGATCAACTACTGTTTGCTGCTCGGCTTTGAAGGCCGCTACCGCGTGCTGGACAATGGCCGGACCCAGCTTGAAACCATCAAACAGCGCCTGTGGCAGATGATCCGTGGCGTTCGCGGCAGCTACCCGCCGCCGCTCTCGCCGCACCCGGAAGATCGCCCCGTTCTGCGCAAGCTCTGGCGGCCGATGATTCCACTCTGGGCGTGCGTGGCGCTGGTCGGCTTTATCGCCTGCCTGTTCTATATCGTGCTGAACTGGCGTCTCGGTGATAACACCAGCCCGGTGCTGGCGAAAATTTACCAGTCCCAACTGCCGGAAACCACGATCCAGCAACCTGCGCGCCAGCTGCCGGCGGTACTGAACCTGCGCGGCTTCCTGAAACCGGAAATTGATGCCGGTCTGGTGGCCGTTAAGGATGAGGCGGATCGCAGCGTGGTGATCCTGAAAGGGGACGGACTCTTTGCCTCGGCCTCAACGGTGGTGCGCGATCGCTATGAGCCGGTCATCGACCGCATCGCCCAGGCGATGAATAACGTCAGCGGCAAAATTCTGGTGGTGGGGTACAGCGACAACGTGCCGATCCGCAGCGCACGCTTCGCCTCTAACTATGAACTCTCGCTTGAGCGCGCCCGTTCGGTGCAAAAACAGCTCCAGGGTAGCCTCACGCAGCCTGAGCGCGTCAAAGCCGAAGGGCGGGGCGAGATCAACCCGGTAGCGCCTAACACGACGCCTGAAAATCGCGCCCGTAACCGCCGCGTGGAGATTACGCTGCTGGTATCGCCTGACAATACCCAGGCCGAGCTGAACGGATTGCCGCAAGGAAACTAAGGATGCTGACTACTCTACTTTCTATACTGACCAATCGCATTCTGTGGAGCTTCCTGGGCGTAACGGCGCTCGCGGCGGTCATCTGGATGATTGGCCCGCTGTTGTCCATCGTGGACACCCGGCCCCTTGAATCAGAGCAGAACCGCGTCATCAGCATTGCGGTGGTCTACCTGATTTGGGCCCAGAGCCACATTCTGCCGCGGCTGTATAACGCCTGGCTGAACCGTAAGCTGATGGACAAGCTTAACGAAAATACCACCAGCCCGGAGGCGGCCGATCCGCAGAAACGTCTGAACAGCGAGGAGCAGATCCTTGCCGGGCGTTTCGATGAAGCCGCCCAGATGCTGAAAAAAGCCCACTTCAGCAAAGCGGGACATGGCGCGCAGTGGACGCAGCGCTTCAGCACGCAGTACCTCTATCAGCTGCCGTGGTACGTCATTATTGGCGCGCCGGGTTCAGGTAAAACCACCGCGCTGGCCAACTCCGGGCTGCAATTCCCGCTGGCGGACCGCTTCGGTAAAACCGCGCTGCGCGGCATTGGCGGCACGCGCAACTGTGACTGGTGGTTTACCAACGAGGCGGTTCTGCTGGATACCGCGGGGCGCTACACCACTCAGGAGAGCGAGCAGGTTCAGGACGCCGGGGAGTGGCTGGAATTTATCAACCTGCTGCGTAAATACCGCCGTCGCCAGCCCATCAACGGCGTGATTATCACCATCAGCATTTCCGACCTGCTTTCGCAGTCCGCTGAGGCCTCCCGCCAGCAGGCGGTCAACCTGCGCCAGCGTCTCTCCGAGCTGCATGAACAGCTGGGTATTCGCTTCCCGGTGTATGTGATGGTGACCAAAGCGGATCTGCTTAAAGGCTTCCGCGCCTGGTTTGCGGATTACGACAAAGCCCAGCGCGATCAGATCTGGGGCTTTACGCTGCCGTGGGAGCAGACCAAACACGCCGATTACGACCTGATGGGCAACTTCCAGCAGGAATTTTCACTGCTGCAACAGCGTCTGGATGCTGGCCTGCCGGAAACCATGCTTAAAGAGCATGACGCCAAAACCCGTGCGGAAGCCTATCTCTTCCCGCAGGAGTTCGCCGCGCTGCGTCCGCTGCTGGCAGACTACCTGAGCACGGTCTTTGCCCGCTCAAACTTCGAAACCGAATTTTCGCCGCGCGGCATCTACTTTGCCAGCGGCACCCAGGAAGGGATGCCGTTTGACCGCGTGATGGGCGAGCTGAACCGCGCGCTCTCCTTACCTGAAGGGGAGGAAAGCACGCGCTGGGATTCGGTAAGCAAAGAGGCGCCGATCCCGGGCGCGAAGGGCCAAAGCTTCTTCATTAAAAATCTGCTGCAAAACGTGATTTTCCAGGAAGCGGGCATCGCCGGGGAAAACCGCTGGTGGGAGCTGCGCAACCGCGCCGTGATGTGGTCCGGCTACGCGGCGCTGCTGGCCCTGCTGGTGATCCTGGGTGGTCTGTGGCTGACCAGCTACGCCAAAAATAAAGCTTATCTGGAAGAGGTAGATGCAAAAGTGCCGATGCTGGAGCAGCAGAGCAAGGCGCTGCAAAACCAGCCCCAGCGCGATCTGTTTGCGCTTCTGCCGCTGCTTAACAGCCTGGTGGATCTGCCGAAAAGCGATGCCTTCGACGTTAACAACCCGCCGGTTTCCCGCCGCATGGGGCTTTATCGCGGGGATGACGTCAGCGATGCCTCGCAGTCTCTGTATCAGAAGGCGCTGGATCAGATGCTGCTGCCTGCCGTGGCGATGCACATTACCACCTGGCTGCGCAACGACAACGGCAGCGACGTGGAGTACAGCTATGAGGCGCTGAAAGCCTATCAGATGCTCTACCAGCCTAAGCATTATGACGGTAAATTCCTGCACTCGTGGGTGATGCTCAACCTGCAACGCAACCTGCCGCAGAACGTGACGCAGGCGCAGCTTCAGGAGCTGGAATGGCACCTGACGCAGCTGCTGGAGCCAAAAATTCAGGCTTCACCGTATGCGCAGGATGAGGATCTGGTGGCCCGCGAGAGGGCGCTGATCAGCCAGCAGCCGCTCTCAACACGCGTATATGGGCGCCTGAAACGTCTGCTGGAGCATGATGAGAACCTGAAGCCGGTTTCGCTTTCTGATCTCGGCGGCCCGCAGAGCGAGCTGGTGTTTTCGCGTAAAAGCGGCAAGCCGGTGAGTGAGGGCGTACCGGGCCTCTATACGCCGGACGGCTACTGGAAAAGCTTCAACGACCAGATCGACAGCGTGACCACCGCCCTGCACGAGGACGATGCCTGGGTACTGGGAGCGACCACTGCCCAGGAAGATAAACAGCAGATCGACAACGCCGTGCGTCAGCTCTACATGCGCGACTTTATCGTTAACTGGGATCGCTTTCTCGCTGATATTCAGCTCAACAACAGCGCCGATCTTTCCCAGCGTATCAACACCGCGCGCCTGCTTTCAGGCACCAATTCGCCGCTGCGCCGTCTGGTACTTAACCTGAGCAAGGTGCTGACCCTGTCGCGCACTGCGCCTGCGCCGGAAGATGCGCAGAAAGCGGAAGACCAAAGCAACCGCGCCACCCGCACGCTGGAAGCACTGTTCAGCAACGGTGACAATGCCCCGACGCAGGGCGCGGTTGTGACGCAGGCGCCTGAGCAACTGGTGACCGACCACTATGCGCCGATGATTGAGCTGGCGCAGCCGCTGGAGAAGGGCGGCAAGACCATCGTCTTTGATGATTTTCTTAAGCAGGTTGACGAGCTTTATCGCTACCTGACCGCCGTTCAGGATGCAGCCAACAGCGGTATGCCTGCGCCGGGCGGCGATGCAATCAGCCGCCTGCAAGCCAGCGCGGGACGTCTGCCGGGCGGGCTGCAAACCATGTTCAGCAATATGGCCGTCGGCGCCAGCAGCGACACTCAGCGTCGCGATCTGGAGAACGTGCGTAAGCGCATTAACGTGGAAGTGGGTGGGTTCTGCCGTCAGGCGATTGCCGGGCGTTATCCGCTGGTGCGCAGCGCCAGCACTGAGGTGACGCCGGACGATCTCGCCCGCATGTTCGCGCCGGGCACCGGACTGATGGACACCTTTTTCCGCGACAACCTGACCAACAAGGTGGACACCACCCAGGCGAACTGGCGCTTTATGCCGGGCATCGACGGTAAAACGCTGCCGGGCAGTGAAGGGCTGCTGCGTCCGTTCCAGCAGGCGCAGTCTGTCCGCGATGCCTTCTTCGCAAACGGCGCGACCACGCCATCCTTCAAGGTGACGGTGCGCACCGTGCGTATGGACAATACCATTCTGAACCTGACGCTGGACGTGGACGGCCAACTGCTGCGCTACAGCCACGGTCCGCAGGCGGTGCAGATCATGACCTGGCCGGGGCCGGGCGGGACGAACCAGGTGCGTATGCAGCTCGGTCTGGCCAATGGCAGCACCGCAACGCTGGTGACTAACGGTTCCTGGGCGCTGAACCGCTTTTTCGACAAGGCGCGCACCAGCCCTGGCGCGGGTAGCCTGAGCCGTCAGGCCACCTTCAACGTCGACGGACATCAGGTCACGCTGGAGTTTGCCCCGAACAGCATCCGTAACCCGTTCCAGCTTCCCCGTTTCTCATGCCCATAACCGCAAGGACAGCCGTATGACGAATACCCCTGCGATGAACCGTTATAGCTGGTATGGCAAATTACCCAGCGCCGGAGATTTTTTGCAGCGTCGCTTTCCGGATACCCTGCAACGCCAGTGGTCGCACTGGTTTCAGGTCGGCCTGCTGGCCTGGCAACAGGAAGAGCAGCGCAGCGGTGAGCGCCCGTTTTCTAAAGCCCCGGTGTGGAACTTTGTCGTCCCGCCGATGCTTGGTAGCCAGATGATTCAGATGGGCTGCCTGCTACCGGGCCGTGACAGCGTAGGCCGTCACTATCCGGTATGCCTGCAACTGAGCTTCACCCCGGCCGAGTGGTCATCCCGTCTGCTCGGGCAGGCTGAAAGCTGGTACCAGCAGCTTGGCCGTCTGGGGCTGCACGCGGTGCGTAACAGCTATTCTGCCTCCCAGCTGGATGAAATGCTGATGACTATCCCGGCGCCCCAGCCGGTTGAGCCGCAAAAGCGTTCCGACATTCTCGACGTGATTGGCTATGACGACGAGGGTCAGAGCACGCTGGGCTGGCCGCAGGCGGCGGAGTGTTTTGATCCGCTGCGCCAGACCAGCTACTGGTGGACAAACCGCTGCGACGGCTATCCGCTTTACACCCACGTCCACAGCGGAAACTTCACCGGGCAGCTCTTTACGCTGCTGTTCGATCCGGCAGGCGGCGCCCGTCCGGGCCGCCACGGTCTTTACCCGCCTATGTTTGAATAAGCAGGGATCTTATGAATATCGATGAATTTCTCGCGCCGATAAGCCCCGATAACCCCTGCGGTGAAAACCTGGAGTACGACGCTGATTTCCAGGCCATGGGGCAGGCCAGTCAGGGCAAAGCCGAGCAGCAGTTTGGCGACACCATCATTCCGGCAGAGCCTGCCGACTGGAACACGGTGGAAAAACTCGCCACCAGCCTACTGGGACGCACCAAAGATCTTCGCGTCATGCTGGCGTTAACCCATGCCTGGACGCGTCGTCGCGGGCTGGCAGGTTACGCCGACGGGCTACTGCTGGTGCAGGAAGCCCTGTCCCGTTACTGGGAGCAACTTTACCCGCTGCTGGAAGAGTATGGCGAAACCGATCCGTTCTACCGCATCAACGCCCTCGCCGGGCTGAGTGATAAATCTGACCTGACGGTCGCGGTGCGTAACGCCTCACTGCTCCGCTCTAACGGCGATGAGATTTCGCTCCGTGACGCCCAGGCGCTGCTTGACGGCAGTAAAACAGAGTGTCCGGATTATCCGGGCGGTCGTCCACGATTAATAGATGAGCTGGCTCGGGGCGATCAGCCAGGCACCGAAGCGGTAATCGTGATCAACGAACGCCTGCTCGCCATCCGCGAACTGCTTACCGGCTATCTCGGGGAAAGTGGCGTACCGGAGATGGAACAGCTGCTGAAAACCGTCGGGCTGGTTTCCAGCGCCTGTCAGGTGACCGATATCAGCAAGCTGCTGCCGAACCGTGACGCGCAGGCTGAGCAGCACGCCGAGCCGCAGCCAGTGGCCGCGTCGCCCGTTCAGCAGGTGACGGACTGGCGCAGCGTGCAGGTGACCAGCCGCGCCGACGCGCAGCTGATGCTGGAAAAAGCGAAACAGTATTTTGCGCAGTACGAACCCAGCCACCCCGCACCGCTGATGATTGAACGGGTGCAGCGGCTGTCTGAACTCAACTTTATGGACATTATTCGCGACCTGGCGCCAGACGGCGTTAACCAACTGGAAAACATCTTTGGACGCCGCGAATGACGCGTCCTGGCATTATGACGACAGGCATGGAGTCTGCCGTTTCACCTTCACCGCGCATCTTTGATGGAGAACATCATGGCAATGAGTAACAGTGGACAGAAATTCATCGCACGCAACCGTGCTCCCCGCGTGCAGATCGAATACGACGTAGAGATCTACGGCGCAGAACGCAAAATTCAGCTGCCGTTTGTGATGGGCGTTATGGCCGATCTGGTTGGCAAGCCGGTGGAAAACCTGCCAGCCGTCGACGAGCGTAAGTTCCTTGAAATCGACATCGACAACTTCGACGAACGCATGAAGGCGCTGAAGCCGCGCGTGGCGTTCCAGGTGGATAACACCCTGACCGGCGAAGGTAAGCTCAACGTCGATCTGACCTTTGACAGCATGGACGACTTCCTGCCGGACGCGGTGGCCCGCAAGGTTGAGCCGCTGAACAAGCTGCTGGAAGCGCGCACCCAGCTCTCCAACCTGCTGACCTACATGGACGGCAAAAACGGCGCGGAAGAGCTGATTGCAAAAATCCTTCAGGATCCGACGCTGCTCAAATCCCTGAGCCAGATGCCAAAAAATGACGAAAGTGCAAAAGGTAGCGAGGAATAATCGATGAGCAACCAGACTCAACAACACGATCAGCAGGCGGGCCAGGCCTTCAGCCAGGACGAGTTCAGCGCGCTGCTGAATAAAGAGTTCCGCCCGAAAACCGATCAGGCGCGCTCTGCCGTAGAAAGCGCGGTAAAAACCCTGGCGCAGCAGGCGCTGGAAAACACCGTGACCTTCTCAAACGATACCTACCGCACCATTCAGAACCTGATTGCCGGTATTGACGAGCAGCTTTCACAGCAGGTGAACCAGATCATTCACCACGAGGAGTTCCAGAAGCTGGAGAGCGCCTGGCGCGGGCTGAGCTATCTGGTGAACAACACCGAAACCGACGAGATGCTGAAGATCCGCTTTATGAGCATCTCCAAGCAGGAGCTGGGCCGCACCCTGAAGCGCTACAAGGGCGTGGGCTGGGACCAGAGCCCGATCTTCAAGAAAATCTACGAGCAGGAGTACGGCCAGTTCGGTGGCGAGCCGTTTGGCTGCATCGTAGGCGACTACTACTTCGACCACAGCCCGCAGGACGTTGAGCTGCTGGGCGAGATGGCGCGCATCGGCTCTGCGGCCCACTGTCCGTTCATTACCGGCACCGCGCCGGGCGTGATGCAGATGGAGTCCTGGCAGGAGCTGGCTAACCCGCGCGACCTGACAAAAATCTTTCAGAACACCGAATACGCCGCCTGGCGTTCACTGCGTGAATCGGAAGATGCCCGTTATCTGGGCCTGGTCATGCCGCGCTTCCTGTCGCGTCTGCCGTACGGCATTCGCACCAATCCGGTCGACAGCTTTGACTTTGAAGAGCAGACCGACGGCGCGAACCACAACAGCTACTCCTGGGCGAACGCGGCTTACGCGATGGCCGCCAACATCAACCGTTCCTTCAAAGAGTACGGCTGGTGCACCTCGATTCGCGGCGTGGAGTCCGGCGGGGCGGTGGAAAACCTGCCGTGCCACACCTTCCCGAGCGATGACGGCGGCGTGGACATGAAATGCCCGACCGAGATCGCCATCAGCGATCGTCGTGAAGCCGAGCTGGCGAAAAACGGCTTTATGCCGCTGGTTCACCGCAAAAACTCCGACTTCGCCGCCTTCATCGGCGCGCAGTCCCTGCAAAAACCGGCCGAGTATCACGACCCGGATGCCACCGCTAACGCGCGTCTGGCCTCCCGTCTGCCTTACCTGTTCGCCTGCTGTCGTTTTGCTCACTACCTGAAGTGCATCGTGCGCGACAAAATCGGCTCCTTCCGCGAGCGCGAAGAGATGGAACGCTGGCTGAACGACTGGGTGATGAACTACGTGGACGGCGACCCGGCTAACTCCTCCCAGGAAACTAAGTCCCGCAAACCGCTGGCGGCTGCGGAAGTGCAGGTGCAGGAAATTGAAGACAACCCGGGCTACTACGCCGCGAAGTTCTTCCTGCGTCCACACTACCAGCTGGAAGGCCTGACCGTTTCCCTGCGTCTGGTATCTAAACTGCCGTCGCTGAAGACGAAGGACGCGTAATGATGATTGCCGGCCCGAAGGGGCCGGCAATTTGAGCGGAAGAGCTTAGCTTGTTTCTGTCAGTGAATAAGGATAGACGGTGAAACATATACTTTTGATCGCGACCAGTTTCCTGGCAGTTTCTACTCTCGCAGGCGCGGAGGCAGGAAATTACAAATACCCTCAAGCGGAAGCATTGCCTCAGGATGACACATCAAACTTCCAACGCGATCCGACGCTGTTAACAGGGTACGATTTAAATCTGAGTGCAGAGCGTTTTGCTAAAGCCTGGCTGTCGAAAACGAATGAACGTGAACGCATTAAGGCAAATATGTATCTTCTCGGCGTAGTCGACGCGTCTGAGGGCACTGCATGGTGCAAGGGCAGGCCTTTTTTGCCAAATACAATACATGAGTTTCTCTATTCTCGTTTTGCGGACTTATCGAAACAGCAAGGCGAGGAACGCGCTTCAAAAATCATCATTGGCGGCATGAAAGAATTACGCCCGTGCAAAAAAGGAGAGTGACAAATGAGACCATTATACGAACAACTTAAACGTCAGCATTACTCTTCAAATCACACACGCGCGGGTTTTGCCTCGGGTGAACAGGTTTTTTCAGAAATTGGCTACGATTATTCGACGATTATCAAGCAACAACCGGCATACGAAAATACCTGTGCGGTAAGAATGAGCCTGGCATTGTTAAAATGCAATGTTGAATTTACAGGGCGTTTACCCATAAAGACCGGTCCCTATAAGGGAAAAACAATCGAGCCTGGAGCAAAATTACTTGCCGATCAGCTTTATAAATCCCATGTGTTTGGCAAGGCAGAAATCTTTAAAGACCGCGAGGCTGGTGCACGCTCAATGTTGGGCCGAAAAGGTGTTGTTTTCTTCAATAAAATTGATGGGTATGGCGGTGGTCATATCGACCTTATCGAGCCTCTGAGTAATAATTCGTTTATATGTAACTCCGATTGCTTTCCGTACTGTCAGGAAATCTGGTTTTGGGAATTAAAATAATTACATTCAGGTGTTTAAAGACCGTATTTCTTTTGCTCACTTGCTTATCTTTTTCTGCTCGCGGCGACAACCCTTACGTTGATTTTTATCAGCAGCAAACATACCGGCAGGTGGTTAAAGATTTTGTCCTGGCGCGCTGCCTTGCGCAGGTAGCAGATAAAGGCAGTCAATTTTCTGCTGATGCGGCCCGCAGTGCGAGTGCATTTATTGAATGGATACCGTTTGATGCTGAAAACGGTACTGACAAAGTTAACGCCATTATTGGGAAGTATAAAAACCAAATTAATGGTTTCCACTCGGAGCGCAAACCTGATGTAAAAGGCGTAACCTTAAATTGTCTACGTCTTTATCATAGCGACGAACTGAATAAACTGGTTCCGCAGCTCATCATTGGCGATCCTGATCGTACCTGGATTCAGGATAATCCGCAGTAGTAAAAGACTTCACATTCTTTCCGTTCATTCAGGGGGAATGTAAGACTGTCAAATGACACGGGTCGTTTGATATGAGGCAGAGGTAAAATATGGACGGTTTTATTCAGCCCCATGCTTTCCTGTTTGCCATATAAGGGCTTTTTCGAAAGCAATATTGTTCATCCACGAAGAGTAGATATTATGGCTATTGATATGTTTCTGAAGGTCGAGGGTGTTACGGGCGAATCTAAAGATTCTAACCACACCGGCTGGACTGACATTACCTCCTTCTCCTGGGGCGCGTCCCAGCCGGGTAATATGAGCGTTGGTGGCGGCGGCGGTGCCGGTAAAGTTAACTTTAACGATCTGCACGTTAACGCTCTGATCGACAAATCCACTACAGCAATCCTGAAACACTGCGCAAGCGGTAAACACCTGACCAAAGTTGAACTGTCCGTCTGCAAAGCGGGTGGTCAGCAGGTTGAATACACCCGCATCACCCTGGAAGACGTTCTCGTGACTTCTGTTCAGTACACCGGTGCAGACAACGGCGATACCGTTGGCGTGACCTATGCATTCCAGGCTGCGAAAGTGAAACAGCAGTACTGGGAGCAGACCACTGCCGGTGGTAAAGGTGCTGAAAGCAGCGCTGGCTGGAACATTAAAGAAAACAAAGAAGCATAACAGGAGTGGGCCCGAAAGGGCTCACTTTATCCTGTGCTTTTTAAAAGGGAAAATACTTATGCGTCCTGCTTTTGGTGCCGCCTGGAACAGATTCAGAGAAGTTAATGTCAATGTCGAGACGGTGGGTAAATTATTGGGTGGAAAAGTCCAGCACAATATCGAAGCCGGAATTTTTCAAAATGCATGCCCCATTCGTATGAGCTACGTTTTAAATTATTGTGGCGTTCCAATTCCCGCCAACAGTAGATATGCGACGGTTACGGGGAGTGATAAAAAACGTTACATGTATCGCGTAAAGGATATGATTGCTTTTCTGCCAACCGTACTGGGTAATGCAGATCTGACGGTGACGTCTCCAACACCAGGCCAATTTGCAGGTAAGCAAGGCATTATCATCTTTACCGGTCATGGCTGGAGCGATGCCACTGGACATGTCACGCTCTGGAATGGGAATATTTGCTCCGATGATTGCCATTTTCTGGGTTCTCCCGGTAATGGTTCGTTTATTCCTGGCAGCGCTACGCTCTGGAGCCTGAAATGAAACATTTACTCGCTTTCGTGCTGGCGTTGAATACCTCATATACCTTCGCCCAAACTCTGCCGAACGTTAATACCTTTTCTCAGCAACAGATTTTTGAAAACTGGGTGCAAAATCGCTGTATCGGAAAGATTGCGGATAGTACGACACTGAAAAATGATGCAAAGGCAAGCGCCGCAGCATGGCTGGAAGCCAGTAACCTGCCTGCCGAGAATTTCGAAAAGGCCGACGAGGTTATTAACACCTTACTGAAACAGAAGCTAGGTGGTACAGCACCGGTAAACTATGAGGTTTTAAAGTGCAGCCTAATTTCCCATAGCGATGTGATTCGCCAACTCAGTGTGCAAAAATAAATCTTCTGCAGAAGCTAAAAAATTAAAAAGAATACAAGGAGTTTCCATGGCAAGTCCGTCAAACGTTGCTCCAGGTTACTGTGTTGTTCAGCAACCCGGCACTCTGGATTTTCAGGCAAGACAGCTATTTGGCAATGTGCGCAATGAAAAATCCGAATATTTTATGCAATTGAATAAAGACACTGCGTGGCTCAAGCCTGGACAAATATTAATTGTCGCTGATCCACGTAGCGATAATTAAACACAGCAGATTAATAGTTTAGCCATTGCGAAAAAGAAGGTAACCAACGCGCTTGCGACTTTGGACGTGGCCACTGCTGAATTTTTGAAAAATAATTATGATAATATAAAAGCCATAACAGGCTGGGGCGATACAATCGTCGGTGGTGTGAGTGGTGCTGGTGAGTCTTATTTTAAGCAAATAGAAAATATTTTAATTAAAATTGAAGCTACCTATCAAAATCAGTACAGAACACAAGGTGCGCTTTTCGGCCAACAGTTTTATGCTGAGCGCAATGCGCTTTTCGCACAATTGAAACCCTTGTTAAATAAAATAACTAAAAAACAGCTTAAGTTTAAAGATTATGCGGATCTTAAGAGAGCATTAGGGCTTTCCACGAAATCAATTGTCCATGAATGGAGTACTGTTGGGATTGGCGCAATCCCAGGTTACTCAACATATATTGACAGAACTGCCAAAATCACCTCTTATCTGAAAGCAGGCGGATGGGTTGCTTTAGGTTTTTCTTTTGTTAACACGTCTAACGAAGTTTATCATGCCTGCACCACTGGAAGAGAAAATGAGTGCAGCAGGGTTGCAGTGACTGAATATAGCAAATTTGGAGGCGGTGTCGCTGGTGCTGCATTAGGCTCATCCCTGGCGGCTCCCATTTGTCTTGCATTAGGTGTACCCACAGCGGGGACAGGAACACTCATCTGTGGTTTAGTGGTTGGTGCAGTCGGGGCTGCGGGTGGAACACAAATCGGTGGGTTTGCAGGAGAACAGCTCAATAACTTAATTTTTAGCGGAGAATAAAGTGATTTTTAATAATATTTACTCTGCTGTTATTATATGTCTTTTTGCTGCCTTTATAATCCTGGTTATTTCATTTTATATAGACTATCGGAAAAAACATCGCCAGGTTAACCAAATATATTCGATATTCACAAATCAACAGTTGCTCAAAAAAGAAGATTATCAAACCTGGCAAAATCTTGGATTCTGGGGGTTTGGTTTTCTCACCACAATTTTATCACGGATCTTACAGGGTAAGCGTGTGAGACTCACTGAGTGTCGTTGGCTTGAGCCACAGTCGTGCAATGAAATTTTGTCTGCCTTTGAGTTATCATGGGTTAAGTCGTACAGAAGAAAAATCATTATTGCCACTATTATATTTTTAGTGCTGTTAATTCTTTCCATCGTTAATAATATGTAATCCTATTCTGAAATTTAAATGATGCCTTTCTGAATTAACCCCCAAACCCCGCCGTTTTCACCCCCGAGAGCGGCAGCGTTTGAGCGCTAATCATACCAGCAGGAATACGCCATGCGATTCACGATTATTTCTACAAAACCCGGTCATCAGCCGCCGCAAAGCAGCTGTGATTTTTATGCCCCGGGCGGCACCATTGGGCGCGGTACGGATAACAATCTGGTGCTGCCGGATAATGACCGCACCATCTCGCGTTTGCAGGCCATCGTTCACGTCGACGCCAGTGGCGAATGCCGCGTCACGAACCGCGGCAGCGTTACCCGCGTGGTACTGAATGATATCCCGCTGGAGCGTGGGCGTCAGGTTGAGCTTCAGGATGGGGATATTCTCGGTATTGATGATTATCGCATTGAAGTCAGCGAACTCATTCATGACACCCAGCCCGTAAGCCGCATGGCGGCCAGCATGCAGCAGGCGCGCCCAGCGGCGACACCTGCTCCGGCGGCACAACCGAAACCGGCCAGCGCCGCGCCTCGCGGAAAAGCTGAACCTACGGCCGTGCCGTCGGAAATCTGGGACAGCCTGATGCAGGAGTTCTCCATCTCCGACAGCATCTCCAGCAATCGGGCAAAGCCACAGCCCGCGGCCTCCCACGACCCGTTCTCCCAGCCTGCGGCCCCGGAGCGGAATGCCGAAGACCCGCTGGCGATGTTCAACGATGCCGATCCGTCGCTTGAACGTAAAAACGTGGACCCGGACACGCTGTTCAGCGATGAAGCGTTGTTTAAAAAAGAGAGCATCTTTGACGATGTCACCCCTTCAACGCTGGTACAGCCGGACGAAAGCAAACCTGCCCAGCCAAAGGAAGAGGCGTCGGACGAACTCGATCCGTTAGCCCTGTTTGGCGGGTCGGCGAGCGCACCTGCCGCGCGTCACGATGACCCTCTCGGCCTGATGGGCGGCGCGCCGTTAACCCATCCGGATGAAATCGTGGCTGATAAGCCGGAGCCAAAGCCTGAAGCGCAAGCCGCACAGGAAGAGGATGCGCTGGCCAGTTCACCGCTGTTCGATCCGGAACCGACTGAACCACAGGACGCGCCGCGCGCGGAAGAAGAGCCCGCGCGTCCCGATTACGCTGGCTTCACCATGCCAACGCCGCAGGCCGTGGCGCGCAGCAACGCGCAGGCACCGAAAGGCCGCCTGCGTATCGACCCGGTTAAAAACGCTGCATCGCCTGCTGCCTCAGCGCAGACCGGCGAGCGGGGCGAGGTGCTTCAGGGCGAACTGCTGGAGGCGCTGCTGGAGGGCATGGGCCTGAGCGAAATGCAGCCGGTGCCGCAGTTTGACCGGGAAAATATGCGTCAGCTGGGGCAGATCCTGGGCATGTTCTCGCAGGGAACCGTGGCGCTGCTCTCCTCGCGCTCCATTCTCAAGCGCGGGGTGAAGGCCGATATGACCATGGTGCTTGACGATGCCAACAACCCGTTCAAGCTGCTGCCAACCGGTAAAACGGTCCTGATCCAGATGTTCGGCACGCCGATGCCGGGCTTTATGCCGCCGACCAAATCGGTGCGTGATGCGCTGATCGATCTGCAGGCGCACCAGTTGGGGATGATCTCCGGTATCCGCGCCATTATCGCCGCCATGCTGCAATCCTTTAACCCGGAACAGCTGGAAGAGCAGGCGAAACAGAACGGAATGACGTCACGCCTGGCGCTGCCGGGCAGCCGTAAAGCCGCGCTGTGGGATTATTTTGTTCGCAGCTATGGCGAGACGGCGGGCGAGATCGAGGACGACTTCCATACCCTGTTTGGCGAAGCCTTCCTCCATGCCTATGACATGGAGGTCAATCAGTACAAAGACTCACAAAGCGGATCGGAAGAAAAATGAATATCGCAACGGCTTCTCTCTCCCGCCAGGGGACGCGCGCCAGCAACCAGGATCAGACGGGAGAAACCATTGGGGAACGTTCAGCCTGCTTTGTCGTCTGTGACGGCATTGCGGGCCTGCCGGGCGGCGAGGTGGCCGCTGAGCTGGCCCGCAACAGCATTATTTCCCGCTTTGACGGCGACAAGCACCTGAATGCGCAGCATATTCGTGACTACGTCCAAACGGCGAACCGCACCATCCTCAGCGAACAACAGGCCGTGCAGGACTATCGCCGGATGGGCACCACGCTGGTCAGCCTGTTTATCGACAGGGATTACCGTCTGGCTTACTGGGCGCACGCCGGAGACAGCCGCCTGTACCTGTTTCGCCGCGGCTGGCTGTGGCACGTCACCACCGACCACAGCCTGGTGCAGCAGATGAAAGATGCCGGGCATCAGACCGACGATCTCAACAGCAACCTCCTGTATCTGGCGCTGGGTATTGAGAATGGCGGACCGGAAGCGAGCTACAGCGATGTCGTGCAGGTTGAAGACGGTGATGCGTTTTTACTCTGCACCGACGGTTTCTGGCACGGCGTCAGCGAAGAGCAGATGAAACAGTCGCTGCACATGGTCAATACGCCACAGGAGTGGCTGACCTTGATGAACCAAATCATTCAAAAGAATGCTGAACAGGTGGGCAAAGCTCAGGATAACTATACCGCCGTGGCGGTGTGGATGGGCAACCCTCAGGACACCACTTTGCTGCATACGCTCTCTGACGCAGCACAATTTCTTCCCTGCGGAACTGATTAGACACACAAGGATTGATATGAAACTTTGGCTATCGGGTTTGGCTCTTCTGACGGTGGCGACCACCGCACAGGCTGAAAACTTCCGCATCGTGCAGTCTCCTGCGCAGAAGCTGGATATCTGGATCGACAACATTAAAGACAATACGCCGCAAAGCTGGTGTAAGGCGGACGTGGCGCTGCGTATCGTGGCGAACGGCAAGAAAGAGGTTTCGGTGCTGGAAAACTTCGTGCCGCGCCTTGGCTCGCTGCTGGAGCACCAGTGTAGCAAACTGAATACCCTGAACTGGACGCTTAACGATCCGGAAGGCACGACGCTTGCCCGGGGCACAGCGGCTAAAGCGCAGGACTGGGCGCTGGTGGTGAAACAGCAGGAAACGGCGGCGGCAACGACCACCACCTCAGGCGCGCTGCTACCGCCTGACCAGAATCCGGAGACGCACACCGTGGCGGCAGATCGTACGCCATGGCAGGAGTTCACCCTTCAGGACGGTTGCCACCTGCGCACTTTCTGGGAGGGCGGTTCCTCCGCGCCAGCGCTGTTTATTCCCGATTCCGACACCACTCGCTGCGGCAACGGCAGCTGGCTCAGCGGCCACACCGTGGTGACGCAGAATCGTAACGGGACGCAGAAAGCGATTCCGGTCACCTACATTCACGGCTTCCCGGTGATGGGACTGAACAACGCGGTCGATCCTGAAAAGGCGCTGATTACCTCCGTTAACAAAGAGCGCATGGTCTTCAGCACCCCGAACAGCGACCAGAGCTGGATGATCCTACCGTACGACAGCACCCTGAACGGCTGGAAGAGCAACGGCACGGTGGCGGTGGAAATCACCCGTGAGATCGCCAGCGACGACGCCAGACTCCAGGCGCGTATCGCAGAGGTGAAGAAGATCTGGAGCGCATGGGTTGCACCGGGCGCGGAGCTGAATGTTGTTCTGATTGACACGCTGCGTCCGCAGCTACGCGATCCGGCTGTGGGCGCCTGGCGCGCGGCGAATTAAGGAGGGGCTATGAATACGCTTTATCAACGTCTGGCGGGTGAGTCGATTAGCGACGCGCTGCTTCGCCTGGAAGCCGAAATCAAAGCTCGTCCGGCGGATGCCGATCTGCGCGCTGCGTTTGTGCAGTTTCTGATCCTCAGCGGCAACTGGGCGCGCGCCCTGACCCAGCTGAAAAGCTGGCTGGCGCTGAAGCCGCAGGCAAAACCAACCGTGACGCTGCTGGAGCAGGCCATTCAGGGTGAACAGCAGCGGGCGCGCGTGTTCGCGGGAGAGGTACGACCGGCAATGCCCGAGGCGCAGTGGCCGTGGCTGACCACGTTAGCCCAGGCGCTGACCGAAAGCGCAGGGCATGCGCAAACGCTGCGCCTGGCGGCACTCGAACAGGCCCCGGCAAGCCGCGGGCAGGTCACGCTGGAGAATGAAGAGAGCCACACCTTTGAATGGCTGATGGACGGCGATGCCCGTCTGGGGCCGGTGTGTGAAACCCTGGTCAATGGCCGTTATTTCTGGGTGCCGTTCTGCGCCATCGACACGATCCGTTTTCAGGCTCCGGCCAGCGTGACCGATCTGGTGTGGCGTCATGCGCTGGTCCGCCTCACGGACGGCACCGAGCAGGTGTGTCAGATCCCGGCGCGCTATCCGTTTGCTGACGGAGCGCCAGACAGCGTTAAGCTGGGGCGCACCACCGAGTGGCTTCCACTCGACGATGACGGCACCCTGTATGAAGGCATGGGGCAGAAAGCCTGGCTGAGTGAGCTAAGCGAAAGCCCGATGCTCACCCTGAGCCTGGTGACGTTCGCCGCGGATGGCGCGGATGAGTAATCCCGCTGGCGAAGGCGATCTGCTGCGCAGCGGCTGGCAGGCCCGCAGCAGGCAGGAGAAAGTGGGGGCGCGCGACAAAATGCAGCCGTCACTGCTGGATCGCCTGACGGATAACGATCCGGAAAAAAAACGCGAGTCCGCCAACAGTAATCTGATTACCCACGCCGCGCTGCGTCGTAACGTCCTGCGGGATTTACAGTGGTTGTTTAACACCATTAACCACGATGCCTCCAGCGATCTGAGTGGTCTGACGCAGGTGAGCCGTTCTGTCGTTAACTTTGGCGTCGCGCCGCTGGCGGGGAAAAGAATGTCCGATATCGAATGGCACGACATTCAGCGCAAGCTCACCGAAGCGATTATTAACTTTGAACCGCGGATCCTGCCGCAGGGGCTTCAGGTTCGCTGCGTGTCCGATACCTCCTCATTAGATCTGCACAACGTGCTGTCTATCGAAATCAAAGGCCGCCTGTGGTGCGTACCGTATCCGCTGGAGTTTCTTTTTCGCACCGACGTCGATCTTGAGAACGGCCATTTTGAACTGAAGGATGCGGGGTAATTATGGAAAGCAAACTGCTCGAATATTACAACCGTGAACTGGCCTATCTGCGCGAGATGGGCGCGGAGTTCGCCGAACGCTACCCAAAAGTGGCGGGGCGGCTCGGCATGCGCGGCATCGAAGTGGCGGATCCGTACATTGAGCGCCTGATGGAAGGTTTCGCCTTCCTGACCTCCCGCGTGCAGATGAAAATGGACGCCGAATTTCCACGCTTTTCACAGCGTATGCTGGAGATGATTGCGCCAAATTACCTGGCGCCTACGCCGTCGATGGCGATCGCTGAGATTCAGCCCGACAGCAGCCGGGGCGACCTGAGCAAAGGCTTTATTGTGCCGCGCGGCACCATGATGGACAGCCTGGCGCTGAAAAAAACCGGCGTTACGTGCAGCTATACCACGGCGCACGAGGTCAACCTGCTGCCGTTAAAAATTGAGCGGATCGAGCTGGGCGGCGTTCCCGCCGATCTGCCGCTGGCCCAGCTCGGCCTGAGCCAGCGGGGGATCAGCAGCGCCTTACGGATCCGCATTGCCTGCGATGGCCCGCAGCATCTTGGGCACCTGGATTTTGACCGCCTGGAGTTCTTCTTAAGCGGCCCGGACATCGAGGCGCTGAAGCTGCTGGAGCTGGTGATGGAGCACCACGCGGGTATTGTCTGCCAGACGGTCAGCAAGCAGCCCCAGCGCCAGCTGCTGTCGTCTGACGCCCTGCGTCAGGAAGGCTTTGATACGGATCAATCGCTGCTCCCGGACGATCTGCGTAACTTCGACGGCTATCGCCTGTTGCAGGAGTACTTTGCGTTCCCGGCGCGTTTTCGCTTCATCAGCCTGAGCGGGCTGGGCAAGCTGATCCAGCGCTGCGAAGACGAAAAAGCGTTTGATATCTTCATTCTGCTCGACAAAAGCGACGATCAGCTGGAGCGCGTGGTGGATGCCAGCCACATGGCGCTGCACTGTACGCCGGTGATCAACCTGTTCCCGAAAGTGGCGGCCCGGCAGAAGCTGAGCGAAAGCCAGCATGAATATCATCTGGTGGTGGATAACATCCGCCCGCTGGATTATGAAATTTATGCTGTGAAAAAAATCTATGCCAGCGCGGATGGTCAGCGGGACGACCAGACGTTTCGTCCGTTCTGGAGTACCTGGAGCGGAGACGCGGGCAACTACGGCGCCTATTTTTCCCTGCGCCGTGAACAGCGCGTCCTCTCTGAACACGCGCTGCGCTACGGCACCCGCACGGGCTATATCGGCTCGGAGGTCTTCGTCTCGCTGGTGGATGCGCAGCACGCGCCGTGGCAGGAGAATTTGCGCTACATTTCCGCCGAGGTGCTGTGTACCAGCCGCGACCTGCCGCTGATGCTCCAGCAGGAGCTTGGGCAGTTTATTATGGCCGACTCCATGCCGGTGAAGGCGTTAACCCTGCGTAAAGGCCCGACGCCGCCGCGTCCGGCGCTGGCGGAAGGGTTCAGTACCTGGCGGCTCATCAGCCAGCTGCAAATGAACTACCTCAGCCTGATGGACAGCGAAAACGAAGAGGGCGCTGCCGCGCTGCGTCAGCTGTTAGGGCTGTACGCTAACCTCGCCGAGACGCCGGTTGCCCGTCAGGTGGATGGCGTTCGTCACTGCGTGCTGGAGCCGGTGCACCGCCGCGTGCCTGAACCCGGCCCGGTGGTGTTCGCCCGCGGGATCGGCATCACCCTGACGGTGGACGAACGCGCCTTTTCCGGTGCCAGCCCGTGGCTTTTCGGCAGCGTGTTGGAACGCCTTTTTGCCCGCCTGGTCTCCATCAACAGCTTTACGGAGTTCACGCTCAAGAGCCAGCAGCGCGGCGAAATCGGCTACTGGGCGCCGCGCATGGGTAAAAGGGCGCTGGTATGAGTGAAGTTGCCCCTGCAACGCTGCGCGTGCATCGCCTGACGCCGCTGCCCGATGCGTTCTGGCGCGGAGTGTGCGAGACGCCGTGGCGCTACGATCTGTTTCAGCTGTTAAGACGTATTGATGCCCAGGGCGGTGAACGTTACCCGCTGGGGCGCGCGCCGCTGCCTAAATTTGAGCCGCTGCGTATTGGTCAGCAGCCTTCAATGGGGTTTGCGCCGTCAACGGTTGCCGAGGTCCGGCAGCGGGAAGAGAACGGACTGCATGAGGTTTCCATTCTGAGCTTCGGCCTGTTTGGTCCTAACGGCCCACTGCCGGTGCACATGACCGAGTATGCCCGCGAGCGTATTCATCATCATCAGGATCACAGCCTCAGCGCGTTTGCTGACCTCTTTCACCACCGCCTGACGCTGCTGTTTTACCGCGCCTGGGCGGACGCGCAGCCTGCCGTTTCACTGGATCGCGACGACAACAGGCGCTTCGAAGGGTATCTTGCATCGCTGATTGGCATGGGTCAGCCCGGCCAGATGTCGAAAGGCAGCCTGAGCCCGCATGCCCGCTTTACTCACGCCGGGCACCTGACCCGCCACGGGCGGGACCCGGAAGGGCTGGAGAAGATCCTGCGCAACTATTTCAGCATTCCGGTCAGGTTGGTGGCCAATGTACCGCAGTGGATGCCGCTCTCAACGCGGGAGCAGGCACAGCTGGGTGAGGGGCGTCGCCTGCCGCGCATGGGGGAGTCCGCTTTTCTCGGCATTGCGGTACGCGACGTGCAGCATAAATTTCGTCTTGAGATTGGCCCGTTGAGCGCAGACGAATACAACCGTTTTCTGCCGGGCGAAGGGTGGGTCACCGAGCTGCGCGACTGGGTGCGACAGTACGCCGGAGTGGAATTTGAATGGGAAACACGGGTGATCCTGCGCGCCGATGCGGTGCAGGGCACCACGCTCGGCAGCGCCGGGCGATTAGGGTACAACACCTGGCTGGGCCTTCAGCCTCAGCCTGTTCCGCGTGGCGATCTGGTGTATCGCGCAGAGCGATAATCCTTCCGTATACCGAATCATTGTTAATGGAAACTAACATGTCAGAAATTAGCCGTGCCGTGCTTTTCGGCAAACTGGATACGCTGTTATTTACCTCTCTGGAAAGCGCGACTGCCTTCTGTAAGCTGCGCGGCAACCCGTACGTTGAGCTGGTGCACTGGCTGCATCAGCTGATGCAGCAGCAGGATGGCGATCTGCAACAGGTCATCCGTCACTTCGCCCTTGATGAACAGCAGCTGACGCGCGATATCGTGGCGGCGCTGGATGCCCTGCCGCGTGGCGCAAGTTCCGTCTCTGACCTTTCCGAGCATATCGACAGCGCCGTCGAGCGCGCCTGGGTCTACGGCTCGCTGAAGTTTGGCGTCAGCCGCATCCGCGGCGGCCATTTGTTGATCGGCATACTGAAAACGTGGAATCTGGCTAACGTGCTGAAAAGTATTTCGGCGCAGTTCACCCGTCTTAACGTCGAGGTGCTGATCGAGCAGTTCGACGCTATTTGCGCCAGCAGCAAAGAGAGCCAGCAGGCCGCCGCCGCTGCGGACGCAGCTGCCGGGGCAGTACCGGCTGCGCAGGGCACGCTGGCGCAGTATGGTCAGGATCTGACGGCGCGCGCCCGGGATGGGAAAATTGACCCGGTGGTGGGGCGCGATGAAGAGATCCGCCAGATGGTCGATATTCTGATGCGTCGTCGCCAGAACAACCCCCTGCTGACCGGGGAAGCTGGCGTCGGGAAAACGGCGGTGGTGGAAGGGCTGGCGCTGCGTATCGCTGACGGCGACGTGCCTGAGCCGCTGCAAAACATTCAGCTGTGGCTGCTGGATATCGGCATGCTTCAGGCCGGAGCGGGCATGAAAGGGGAATTTGAGGCGCGCCTCCAGGCGCTGATTAACGAGGTGCAGTCCAGCGCCACGCCGATTATTCTGTTTATCGATGAGATCCACACCCTGATTGGCGCTGGCGGCCAGCAGGGTACCGGTGATGCCGCTAACCTGCTCAAGCCTGCCCTGGCGCGTGGGCAACTGCGCACCATCGGCGCGACCACCTGGGCGGAATACAAAAAATACATTGAGAAAGATCCGGCGCTGACCCGCCGTTTCCAGACCGTACAGGTTCACGAGCCGGATGAAGCGAAAGCTGTATTGATGCTGCGCAGCACCGTGTCGCCGCTGGAAACTCATCATCAGGTTTTACTCCTCGACGAAGCGGTCAGCGCGGCGGTGAAACTGTCGCATCGCTATATTCCTGCGCGTCAGCTGCCGGATAAAGCGGTGGCGCTGCTGGATACCGCCTGCGCGCGCGTGGCCGTCAGCCAGAGCGCGCCGCCTGCCCAGCTGGAAGACTGCCTGCGTCATCTGGCGGCCCTGGACGTGGAGCTGGAGATTGCCGAACGCGAAGCGCGCGTGGGGGCGGGCGATCCGGCGCGCGTGGCGACATTAAGCGCCGAACGTGACGCGTTCGAAACCCAACGCGAGGCCCTGGCTCGTCGCTGGGAAGAAGAGCGCACGCGGGTGCAGGAAATTATCCGTCTGCGTGCCGCACTGTTTGCGGCGAGTGATGAGGATACGGCTGAACTGCGCGGCCAGCTGGCAGAACAGCAGCAGGCGCTGAAGACCTTACAGGGTGACGAACCGCTGCTGTTTGCCGCGGTCGATGAAAACGTGGTGGCTGCGGTGGTTTCGGACTGGACCGGGATCCCGCTGGGCCGGATGGTGAAAAATGAGATCGACGCGGTGCTGAACCTGGCTGATACGCTGAACCAGCGGGTTATTGGTCAGCGTCACGGTCTGGATCTGATTGCCCGTCGGGTAAAAACCTCGCGGGCGAAGCTTGACGATCCGAACAAACCGGTCGGCGTATTTATGCTCTGCGGGCCGTCCGGCGTGGGCAAAACCGAAACCGCGCTGGCGCTGGCGGAGTCGCTTTACGGCGGCGAGCAGAACGTCATTACCATCAACATGAGTGAATTCCAGGAAGCGCACACCGTTTCGACGTTAAAAGGTGCGCCTCCGGGCTATGTGGGCTATGGTGAAGGCGGCGTCTTAACCGAGGCCGTGCGCCGCCGTCCCTACAGCGTGGTGTTGCTGGACGAAATTGAAAAAGCGCACCCGGACGTGCACGAGATCTTCTTCCAGGTCTTCGACAAGGGCTGGATGGAGGACGGCGAAGGGCGTCACATTGATTTCCGTAACACCATTATTATTCTGACCTCTAATGTCGGTACCGAGCTGATCGCAGCCATGTGCGCCGACCCGGAACTGATGCCGGATCCTGATGCGTTAAGCGGCGCCCTGCGCCAGCCGCTGCTGGAGGTGTTCCCACCTGCGCTGCTGGGCCGCCTGCTGGTGGTGCCGTATTACCCTCTGAGCGACGAGATGCTGGGGCAGATTGTGCGTCTTCAGCTCAGGCGCATTCAGCGTCGTCTGGAAGAGAATCACAATATTATTTCTGAATTTGACGACAGCGTGGTCGAACAGATTGTTCAGCGCTGTACCGAGGTTGAGTCGGGCGGGCGTATGGTGGATGCGATTCTGACCAATACGTTGCTGCCTCAGATGAGCCAGATTTTACTTACCGCCAGCCGCAGCGACGAGCAGTACCGACGTCTGCATGTCACCTGCGAGCAGGGCGAGTTCCACTGTCAGTTTGCCGCGTAATAATCATCAAGAGAACTGTAAAAGATGACGGATAATGATAACAATCGGACTGTCCCAAACGCGCTCCCGGTCGGGTACCGTTTCAATGAGTTTGAGATAAAAGAGGTGATTGGCGGCGGCGGATTCGGCATCGTCTATCGCGCCTGGGATCACCAGCTCGAACGCACTATCGCTATCAAAGAGTTTATGCCTTCCTCCCTCGCCGTGCGCGGCGAGGATATGACGCTGGTGCTGCGCAGCGAGCGCTTCGGCAAAGCGTTTTCTGCCGGTCTGAACAGCTTCATCCAGGAAGCCCGCCTGCTGGCGCGCTTTAACCACCCGAACCTGCTGCACGTGCTGCGCTTCTGGGTGCAAAACGACACGGCCTATATGGGGACGCTGTTTTACAGCGGCACCACGCTGTCGCGTCTGCGCGAAGAGAAACCGGAGCTGATTAACGAGGCGTGGATCCGCCGCATGCTGCCAATGCTCTTCGGCGCCATCAAAACGATCCACGATGAGGGCTACCTGCACCGCGACATCTCGCTGGATAACATTCAGATTCAGGATAACGGCCTGCCGGTGCTGCTTGATTTCGGATCGGCGCGCCGCACCATCGGTAATCTCTCGGATGAGACGGAAACCATGCTGCGTCCGGGGTTCGCGCCTATCGAGCAGTATACCGACGACAATGAAAGCGAGCAGGGGCCGTGGACGGATATCTACGCGCTCGGCGCCGTATTGCGCACCCTCATCGTCGGCTCTCCGCCACCGGTCAGCGTGGTGCGTTCGATTCAGGACACCTGCAAACCACTGGTGGAACTGATGCCGCAGGGGTATTCCATTCCGCTGCTTCAGGCCATCGACAAGGCGCTGGCGCTGCATATGGAAGACCGTCCGCAATCCATCGAGGAGTTCGCGGCGCTGATCGAGATGCCCGTCGCCGGTATCGACGAGGTGCTGACCGCGAAGAAGACCGGCACGATGCTGGTGCCGGTGGAAGAGAAGACATCTGCTTCCGCGCTGGACTGGCGACGTTACAAGCTTCCGGGGCTGGTGGCCGCGGGCGTGCTGGTTGGGGTGGTTGCCGGTGCGATGCTGTTCGGCGGCGGCAGCCAGGGAACGCCAGCGCAGACGGCGCAAACCCCTGCCGTGAGCCCTCCGGCTGAAAACTCCGCCGCAGCGGAAACCAGACCGGCCACTGCCGACGTGAGCGAGCCGGTAGCGCCACCTGCTACGGCGCAGCAGAGTGCGTCGCCTGTCGACGCCAGCCCGGTCGCGCTGGTCTATATCCGCATGCTTGATGGCGAGACGCTGAAGGTGAACGGCGAGCCGAAAGCGCTGCGTCCGGGGAATAACGGTTACGCATCGCTGAAACTGCCTGCAGGCGAGACCCGCATTGAACTGGAAGGCAATGGAAGAACGCGTACCCAGACGCTGGATATTGCGAAGCCAGGCACCTGGCTGGTGAATCCGTAAGCCTGCGGGTAACAGGACGGAGCGAATGTATAACATCAAGTTTGTCTATCTGTTCCACGAGAACGTCTCGCCAGCGCTGTTTGCGAAAATAATCCGCCCGTCCGTTGCCGGACAGTGGATTATGTCGGTTCCCGACCATTCGCTGCGCTCGCTCTTCACGCGCTACGATCTGCTGCGCACGATCACCGGTGCGAATCCTTATCAGTCCGGGCGCGATACCCGCACGCTGATCGCGCAGGATTTAGAGATGGGCAGAGTGGTTGCCATTGACGAAAGTTTTCGTGACTGGTCATCAGTAACGGAAATTTTTTATATCAACGCCAAAGGGCAACTCCAGGCTGCCTCGCTGGTCGGCCTGGGCTGGTATCCGGTGAATACGATTGTTGACTGCTACGAAACCATGGTGAGAACGTACGGATCTCGCCCTGCGCCAACGGTACTGCCAAAACAGGTAGTGAAATCTAAAACGGCACAGGTGCCGGATGAACCTACTCCCGGTAAGGACGGTAAAACCTATGCCGGGCAGCTTCAGAAGATGACCAAAGCAGAACGCTGGCAGGCGCGTAAGGATCTGATTGCGAAGGGGAGCAATAGCCTTTATCCGGATGCCCAGATCGCCGCGAAACGTCTGGCAGCGAATAATATCGCGGTGGAAAAAGCGAAGCTTGCGGAAAATATTTATAAGACCGTGAACCCGCTCGAAACCACACCGGGCGTGCCGGAGGGATGGACAGATATCAGTAATGACGATGCGCTGTTAGGAAAGTTCGGGCTGAACAAATCCATGCTCTTTGACGATGATACGTCCCCCAATTTTCTGGCGCGCGTCTATCAACCGAAGCCGGAAGTGTTTGGTGCAGATATGAACCCCACGCTGGTATTCAGGGGATCGCGCGAGCCTGGTTTCGCCTCTCTGTCTGAGAATGTCTCCTCTCTACTGACCAAAGGGGAACTGGCGCCGGTGGTAAACGGGGCTGACTGGTCGAATAACTTCTCACAGGGCATGGGTATGGCTTCAGATTATTATAAAAAGGCCGTGAGTATCGGTAAGGAGCTGGCAAGGTCAGGGCAGAATATTGATATTGCCGGTCATTCCCTTGGCGGTGGTCTCGCCTCTGCAACCTCTATGGGCAGCGGGAAAGCGGGGTGGACGTTTAACGCCGCCGGCCTCAATGTCGGAACCGTAGAAAAATACGGCGGTAAGATATTAGGCAATACGGATAATATCCAGGCGTATCGGGTTGAAGGTGAACTGCTGACGAAGATTCAGGAAGTTAACCCCTGGGAAGATCTGAAAACGATGAAAGGGCATGTCCCTTCGTGGATCCTCAAAGAGGAAATCTCTGCACTGAGCCCTAATGCTGCCGGAATACCCCATGATCTTCCCGGTGGAACCGGAAGCGCGCTGGACCGCCACGGAATTAATCAAGCGATTGATTGCATAGAGCAACAGAAGGATGAGGATATTTCGATAATCGGGAGTCGATTGTGAAAAAAAGGTTGATGGCTTTTGTCGCGTTATGTTTTTTATTCATGATTCAGGGGTGTAAGCAGGATATGGACCTTAATCCACAGGACTACTTCAGCGGCCAGCAGCTTGAACTGGCGAAAGCGATTGAGGAAGGCGACGTCGATGCGGTGAAGACGCTTGCGCCAGACAGCGACCTTAATCAACCAGGAAAGCAGGATATGACCCTGCTTTTCTGGGCCCTTGGCAACGCAATTAATGTTAAAAAAACGTCGAGCCATTTAAAGGTGATTACGTTGCTAGTTAAGGATGGCGCAGATCCGCTCCAGCCTCGACCGCAGGGAAAAAGCAGTCCTGCTGAATTTGCCCTAAAGGGAGACAGTGCGGACTGGATCGACGCGATGCTGGACGGTGGCCTCTCACCCAACGTGAAAGATAAGGTTTTCCACGAACCGATCGTCTTCCAGTCGCTTAAAGCGAAAAATACAGAGACGCTGGAAGCCATGCTCGATCGCGGTGCTGACGTCAACTCAACCAACTCACTGGGTAAAACGCTGGTGTTTGATGCGCTGGATAACCAGGCTTACGATCATGTCTTGTTGCTGCTCGATCGGGGAGCGGATCCGTCAATTAAGGCCAAAAATGGCTGGTCGATGAGCAATGCGCTCGCGGACGCGCTGAATGGACTTGACCGAGGCAGTGAGCATTACGAGAAATTAAACGAAATAAAAGAGAAGCTCATCCAGAAGGGGGGCGAATGGCCACCCGCGCCGGTTAAGTGATTGCTCAACTGTCATGAACGCCAGAGAAAAGGTTTTCGTTTTCTGGGGATGCATGGATGCCCTGGCCATTGTGCTCTATTGTGCCCAGTCCGTGCGACATGACAGAATCCCTTTTATTTCCGATATACACGCCTTCAGTACGGTTGTGAACACGCTGTCTGCTGGTGGGTATAGCGCTCTGGTTATTCTTTTCTTTATTCTCGATTTCTTGTTGTTGCTCTCTTTTATTGCCTCAGCATGGTGCTTCTTCGCCCGGAATTTATACGCGAGAAGACTGGCGCTCTACCAGGAAATACTGCGTCTGGTTGGATTTCGCTACTCAGTTTCCCTTTTTCCCCTGGTGTTAAGTTTCACGGGCGTGATGAATGTCTGGCTAAATGGCTTTTTGTTCTTTTTGTCAGAGTTTCTGAAAATCTATTCCCTGTGGATTTATAAATATGAAGGGGAATGGCCCCCGGTTAAAGAGTAAGACGGCCAACAACCAGAACATTCACGTTTAAAAAAACCTTGCGTTAAAAATACTCTCAGCATAAACCATTACGGAATAAAGATTATGCTCAACCGAATTACCGTTCAGCTCCCGGTTGAGGGGCTGCTTTTCTGGAAACTCTCCGGCCGCGAGGCGATGTCGGAGTCGTTCGCGCTGACGCTGACCCTGCTCGGCACGGATGCGCGCATTGACCGCAGCAGGCTGCTCGGTCAGCCGGTCACGGTGACCATCCCCACCCAGAACCTGCTTACCCCCCGCTATATCAACGGCAAGGTGACGCGCGTGGCGGTGAGTGCCTTGGAGCTGACGGGCACCCGCTATGCGGTGTACCAGCTGACGGTGGAGCCGGACCTGTGGCCGATGAAGCGCGACCGTAACCTGCGGATTTTCCAGGGCCAGACGGTACCACAGATTGTCAAAACCCTGCTGGGTGAGCATCAGGTTAACCTCGAAGACAAACTCACCGGCAGCTACCGGGTGTGGGACTACTGCGTGCAGTATCAGGAGTCGAGTCTGGACTTCATCAGCCGCCTGATGGAGCTGGAGGGGATTGCGTATCACTTCAGCCACGAGGCGGACAAGCACACCCTGGTACTGACCGACGCCGCGACGCAGCATCAGCCGTTCAGCGGCTATGAGGTCATTCCTTACCATCAGACGCCGTCCGGCGGCAGTACGAATGAAGAGGGCATCAGCCAGTGGGCGCTGGAGGACAGCGTGACGCCGGGGATTTACAGCCTCGATGATTACGACTTCCGCAAGCCGAACGCGTGGCTTTTCCAGGCCCAGCAGAACCCGGCGTCACCGAAACCGGGCAGCATCGATGTGTACGACTGGCCGGGGCGCTTTGTGGAGACAGGCCATGCGGAGTTCTACGCCCGTATCCGTCAGGAGCGCTGGCAGGTGGAGCATCAGCAGATTCAGGCGACGGCCACGGCGGCGGGCATTGCGCCGGGCCACATCTTTACCCTGACCAACGCGCCGTTCTTCAGCGATAACGGCGAGTATCTGGTGACGGCGGCGGGTTACCACTTCGAGGAGAACCGATACGCGAGCGGCGAGGGGGAAACCATTCACCGCACCGATTTCACCGTTATCCCGGCGGCGGTGTCGTACCGTCCGGCGCAGAGCACGGCGTGGCCGCGGACCTACGGCCCGCAGACGGCGAAAGTCGTGGGGCCGCAGGGGGAGAGTATCTGGACGGACAAATATGGCCGGGTGAAGGTGAAGTTCCACTGGGACAGGCTGGCGAAGGGCGATGACACCAGCTCCTGCTGGGTGCGTGTCTCCAGCGCATGGGCGGGCCAGGGCTACGGCGGGGTGCAAATCCCGCGCGTGGGCGATGAGGTGGTGGTGGACTTTATCAACGGCGACCCGGACCGTCCGATTATCACCGGCCGCGTGTATAACGAAGCCAGCATGCCGCCGTGGGCGCTGCCGGCTGCGGCAACGCAGATGGGCTTTATGAGCCGCACGAAAGACGGTTCAGTGGACAACGCCAACGCCCTGCGCTTTGAGGACAAGGCGGGCGCAGAGCAGGTGTGGATCCAGGCTGAGCGCAATCTGGATATTAACGTCAAAAACGACGAGTCTCATTCTACTGAAAAAAATCGTACCCAGTTTGTTGGTGAAGATGAAACGTTACGGGTAGCGAAAAACCAGAAATCAGGGATTAAAGGCGATGTGATATGCCTGACGGGTAAGAGTCGAACCGATAAAGTCGTTAACAACTTTATACTTTCCGCAGGGAATACGCTGAGACTGGAATGTGGTGAGAGTGCCCTCGAGCTATCCAAAGACGGTAGCGTTCATATCATTGGTAATAACTTTAACTTTACTGCAAAACAGACTGCACAAATTAATACACTCTCCGGCGAATTACATTTGAATCCTGATGATGGACGAAACGTCATCGATCCGCCTGGTGCATCTCTTCAGGGCGAAATCCAGCAGGAAGTAGATGGTTTTTTTGTAATTAATGCCAATAAGTAAGAGTGATCAGAATGGCCGAATATATTCTTCAGGAAGCAACTCTCGCCTTACCCGATGTATTTAAAGACAGAACAATGAATTTATTTACCCTGAGTGATAATGGAGCAAGTGAGTTTACTTTTGTTGTTTCTCGTGCGAGTGCTAAACATGAAGATAAAGTTCATGATGCGGCAACTCGCCTGGTACGAGAGCTGGAAATCACGGTGCCCGATTTTCGTCTTGAATCCTCTCAGATGACTTCTGTTGATGGTCACCCGGCGGTAGAGCTTTTTTATCAATTTAAAAATGATAACTCAGCCATCTTTCAGAAGCAGACGGTGATTTTGCTCGGTGACCATCCTGGCGGACAAAAGCTGGTGTGTTATATTGGCACATGTCCTGGCGAATTCAGCGATTATTATCATAATCAATACTGGGAAATTATTCGCAGTATTAAATTCCACAAACCAGCTCTGACCGAAACTAAAGACATGCTCGCTGCCGACAGCCTGGGGCCATTTTTTGCGCTTGATGTTGAGAGTAAGGTACTTAGTGTTTTTGAAAAAATTCAGGAACTTTATGGACATCTTTCGCTTCAGCGGGCGAAAGAGGGGCAATATCTGCTTTTTGATAAACAGGGTAAACCGCTCAGTATTGCCCCCGTTCCGGGCAGCCAACCCCTTCGTTACGCGCTGTGGACGACTTTCGCAGACGAGTCACATCACTTGCTTTCACAGCTTTCCGTTTGCCGTCAGGTCGCTGGCTCTGACCAACTTAGTACACCCGATCGGATACGTGGATATCTGATGGCACAGCGTGCCGAATAATTATGTCCGAATGTCTGGCCGCTCGCGAAGATGATGAGATTGCTCATACAGCCTCAAAAGGCTGGATGATTGCAGGATTGGTTGGTGGGGCCATTCTGGGCGCTGCTGCCGTTGTCGTCACTGGAGGGACCGCGCTGGTTGCTGTTTCTGCCGTTGCGGCTGGTGCATGTGCTGCGGGTGGGTTAGGAGAACTCCTCGGCAGTATGTCATGGGCTCCACGCCACACGACAGGTACGCTGAAAGAAGGTTCACCCAATGTTTTTATCAACAGCCGAAAGGCTATCCGCGCTCATCTGTCAGCCGGAGAGTGTGACGAGCACAGCGGTAGCTTGCAACGGGTTGCGGAAGGGTCGATAAAGGTTTACATCAACAACTTTCCCGCCTCCCGCATTGGCGATAAATTGACGTGTAGCGCTGAGATTAGTCAGGGATCGCGTAATGTTATTATTGGTGGAAGCAAAGTTCAGACCGATGAAATAAGCCCTGAAATCCCTGAATGGGTAAACTGGACGATGCTCGCCGTTGGTGCCGGAGCGATGGCGGTGCTGGCCAGTCCGGCAATCGCACTTCTGAGTACCCTCGGTGCGATGGGCGGTGGCACTGTTGGTAGCTACGCGGGTGGAATGCTGTTTGGCGAAGGCAGCGACGGGCAGAAATGGGGGATGCTGATCGGCTCTGTTATCGGCGGCGGGGCTGGCATGAAGGGTGGTGCAAGGTTTGATGCGTGGCGGGCTGGTAAATCAATGTCGCGCGTTAGTGCGGAACCCGTTACAGCCCCTGCTTCGCCAAGGATGAGCTTAAGCGAAGCCGTAGGGAAACAACGAGCCGAAAATGGATCACTCGTGGTAGAGAATTAGCGGAGAATCGTGATCCTGCTTTGTCTGCTTTACTCAGTGATGAGCAAGTAGGCGCATTGTATGGTTATACTACCGATCCTGGCTACAAAATGGTAAACCCAGCATTACGAGGTATGAAACCAATGACTAAAGAAATGGAAGCATTTACTCAACATATAAATGATGGCTTGGACCAGCTTCCTGCTTTTAGTGGAGAGACATACCGCGGGATGAACAGCTTACCTTCACACATATTGGAAGGATATACTCCGGGCAAAACAGTTATCGATCCAGCCTTTGTTAGTACTGATGTTAATCAAGGCTTCAGCGGTCCTATCCAAATGCGTATTGAAGGTTTTTCCGGTCGGAAAATTGACTTCCTTTCAGAATTCAATGCAACAGAGACTGAAGTGCTATTTAAGCCTAATACATCGTTTGAGGTTATCAGCAGGTCAGATGAGCTTGGGATAACAAATATAGAATTAAGGGAAATACCATGATCGACCTTCATACTGAAGACTCTGAAATAAATCATTATGCCGATCGCTATCGTTCATACATGCCAATTAATGTCCGTAAGGCAATAAAAAACAACGGTATTGATGGTTTAACTTCTTCACAAGCCTGGGATGAAACATTACCTTTAATTACGACTGAAGATATTTCACGTGATAAAGCACTTGGGGCGCTGGTCGGTTTGGCTGTTGGGGACGCAGTCGGCACTACTCTCGAGTTTAAGAAAAGAGACAGTGAACATGTAGCGGATATGATTGGTGGCGGACCTTTCCAATTAAAACCTGGCGAATGGACAGATGATACGTCCATGGCATTATGTCTGGCGGAAACTTATCTTTCAGAAAACAGAATGCATACCGATGTACTTAGAAAATATCTCGTCAAATGGTATCTTAACGGTGATAATAGCAGTAATGGTCGTTGTTTCGATATTGGCAATACGACGCGATTTGCGCTTGAACAGTATATGCGTATCGGGCCTTCCTGGTATGGTAATACAGAAAAACACACTGCTGGTAATGCTGGGGTTATTCGTCAAGCTCCGGTGTCTATCTTTCGTCGAAAATCGCTGCGTGCGATTTACTTCGAATCCCAGGCTCAGAGTCGCGCAACTCATGGCGCGGTAGAGTCAATTAATGCATGCCAATTTCTCGGATTGGTATTGCACTATTTAATTAACGGTTATCAAAAAGAAGAAGCTTTTTCGCCTCATGTTTTTCCTTTGTGCGCGCGTGTAATGATCATAAATGCGGGTGAATATAAGCAAAAAACTCGCGATCAGATTCGTTCAAGTGGTTATGTTATCGATACGCTTGAGGCCGCGATGTGGTCCGTATGGAATACTGATAACTTCCGGGATGCGATTCTGCTGGCCGCCAATCTTGCCGATGATGCTGACAGCGTTGCGGCGACAGCGGGACAAATCGCTGGAGCATTATATGGTTATTCCGGTATTCCGCAGGAGTGGAAAAGCAAACTCGTACAGCACGAACGTATCGCCAAAATGGCTGGTGAACTGTTCGATAGAGCTCCAGAGGATAATTTTTTATAATTATATTAGTCATCGGGCACGGGTATTGTACCGTGCCTCTTTCTTTGTCTGTACCTAATGTTTTGTTAGCTAAAAACATCCCTGCGTGTCAAACATTTTAAAATACATATTCTTTCAGAAGAGAAGATGTGGTTACCATGGTTTGTGGATAAAAATTATATTAAGCTGGGTTGAATTAATGGTGTCATTGGTATAATCAATCAACGGTTCGGGCCAAAAATTACGCTTGGTAGCAAAATCTCTCGCTTCGTTAAGCTGTATTTTGATGTTTTATAGTGTTTGGTTTGGAAAAAGTGTGATGTGAAGTGAGATGACGACACGACAATGCTTGGAGATACAACATGTATAAATGTGGTATGTTATGATGCATTGGCTCTTCTTTATTCTCTTTATGATTTGGACACAGACGCTTATATGGAATGGAAAAGACTTGTTCAGTAAAAAACAATGGTTCCTGGCCGGGTGATGTTTGTTCTGGTGCTGGTGGCTACGGTAGTTATTGGTTTAACGTTGAAATGGTTAGCTCTGTCAATGTCATTATTCTCCGTCGCAACGGCGAAACAATATTCAATTATCTTTTCCATGTCTTTACTGTGCGTATGGGGACTAAAAGTTACCGTTGTGCTGCTCTGCACGATCTTTTCCGGGATTATAGGAAGGCACAAAAAATACAATGCGAAAAATTATGAAGCAATATCGTCTATAACACCCGTCGTTGCGCCTGGCTTACTTATCGTTGCAAAATGCCTGGTTTCCCTGGGTAGCGTCCTTATGTTTTCAGGTTTATGGCTTAAATAAGCACGATATTTAATAAAAAATATCTCAATGAACACTGAGATTAGTCCATAGTGGAATAAAGATTATGCTCAACCGAATTACCGTTCAGCTCCCGGTTGAGGGGCTGCTTTTCTGGAAACTCTCCGGCCGCGAGGCGATGTCCGAGTCGTTCGCGCTGACGCTGACCCTGCTCGGCACGGATGCGCGCATTGACCGCAGCAGGCTGCTCGGTCAGCCGGTCACAGTGACCATCCCCACGCAGAACCTGCTCACCCCCCGCTATATCAACGGTAAGGTGACGCGCGTGGCGGTGAGTGCCGTGGAGCTGACGGGCACCCGCTATGCGGTCTACCAGCTGACTGTAGAGCCGGACCTGTGGCCGATGAAGCGCGACCGTAACCTGCGGATTTTCCAGGGCCAGACGGTACCACAGATAGTGAAAACCCTGCTGGGTGAGCATCAGGTTAACCTCGAAGACAAACTCACCGGCAGCTACCGGGTGTGGGACTACTGCGTGCAGTATCAGGAGTCGAGCCTGGACTTCATCAGCCGCCTGATGGAGCTGGAGGGGATTGCGTATCACTTCAGCCACGAGGCGGACAAGCACACCCTGGTACTGACCGACGCCGCGACGCAGCATCAGCCGTTCAGCGGCTATGAGGTCATTCCTTACCATCAGACGCCGTCCGGCGGCAGTACGTATGAAGAGGGCATCAGCCAGTGGGCGCTGGAGGACAGCGTGACGCCGGGGATTTACAGCCTCGATGATTACGACTTCCGCAAGCCGAACGCGTGGCTTTTCCAGGCCCAGCAGAACCCGGCGTCACCGAAACCGGGCAGCATCGATGTGTACGACTGGCCGGGCCGCTTTGTGGAGACAGGCCATGCGGAGTTCTACGCCCGCATTCGTCAGGAGCGCTGGCAGGTGGAGCATCAGCAGATTCAGGCGACAGCCACGGCGGCGGGCATTGCGCCGGGCCACATCTTTACCCTGACCAACGCGCCATTCTTCAGCGATAACGGTGAGTATCTGGTGACGGCGGCCGGGTATCACTTCGAGGAGAACCGCTACGCGAGCGGCGAAGGGGAAACCATTCACCGCACCGATTTCACCGTTATCCCGGCGGCGGTGTCGTACCGTCCGGCGCAGAGCACGGCGTGGCCGCGGACCTACGGCCCGCAGACGGCGAAAGTCGTGGGGCCGCAGGGGGAGAGTATCTGGACGGACAAATATGGCCGCGTGAAGGTGAAGTTCCACTGGGACAGGCTGGCGAAGGGTGACGACACCAGTTCCTGCTGGGTGCGTGTCTCCAGCGCATGGGCGGGCCAGGGCTACGGCGGGGTGCAAATCCCGCGCGTCGGCGATGAGGTGGTGGTGGACTTTATCAACGGTGACCCGGACCGACCGATTATCACCGGGCGCGTGTATAACGAGGCGAGCATGCCGCCGTGGGCGCTGCCGGCTGCGGCGACGCAGATGGGCTTTATGAGCCGTACGAAAGACGGTTCAGTGGACAACGCCAACGCCCTGCGCTTTGAGGACAAGGCGGGAGCAGAGCAGGTGTGGATCCAGGCCGAGCGCAACATGGACACCAGCGTCAAGAATGATGAAACGCACAGCGTTGGCGGCGCGCGCAGCCATTACGTGAAGAAAAATGAGCTGCATCGTGTTGAAGCGAACCAGATCCAGGCCGTGAAAGGCGGAACCGAGATCCTGACGGGAAAAGGCAAGCTGGATGCAGCGGTAGAGCAGTATGTCATTGCTTCCGGGACGAAGCTGCGGCTGGTCTCGGGTGAGAGTGCTATTGAGCTTAACGCTAACGGCAAGATTAACCTGATTGGCAAAGAGTTTAACTTTTTCGTTGAGGGAGATGGGTATATCACCACGGGTGGTAAGCTGCATCTGAATACCTCGGGAACCAAGCCGGGCACAACGGCACCGGGATCGGGGCATAAAGGGGATATTGATGCGGCGGTGCAGGAGAAGTTTTCTCCAAATAAAAGTGCTAAGAATCCGGCTCCCGCAGTTTCAGCGCCAGCAGCATCCAGACCAAAACCAACAACAAAATTTGCAGCAGCTCCACCATTAAAAGGGAGTTACGTTTATCAAAATAATTCCTACAACTCTGATGTGATGCCCTTCAGTGAAGATGTAGTTAAGGAAATCAATAAGTCACCAACGCTTCAGACACAATTAAAAGATCTAAAAGATAAAGGGTGGGCTATCCAGCCGGGAGCCGCAGGAGGGGGGAGTTACGCTGATACTAATAACAAATTGATTGTCATGGACCCTGAACACATGGAGGATACAGCCACAACTGTGCAAACTCTGGCACATGAGGCAGGGCATGCAACTTATCCTGTTGCGGTAGATGCTTCGAGTAAGGAAAACTTCATCAACAGCCAGCTTATGGATGAAGGTGGAGCAACGCTGAATAACATTAAAATACAACGCGAGATCCTTGCAAACGGCGGTATTGATATTGATATAGCGGGAAGTGCCGAAAACCTAAAAGCATATAATTCTGCATATGATAAAATGGTGAGCGGTGAGTTATCTCGCATTGATGCAGCCAAAGCAATAGGAAAAGTGTATGGTAAAGGCGAAATAGCCTCAGGGACTAATTTAAATTATAATGATTACTATGGAGGATTCTATGGAAAGTAGGATGATTAAAGCTACATTCCTCATTGTTCTTCCATTATTTTCAGCATTTACCTATGCAGGGCATAATAAAATGAATCAAGATTCGTTGTGGCAAATGATCAAAGAAATGAAATCAGTGTGGGGTAAACAAGTTGAGGATGTCAGTAAACTGTTTAACCAACCGCTGATTAATAATACACAGGAGAAAGAAGACCGTTATACTTCAGCTCCCTTTACGTTAACTGATGGCGCACGGATCAGCGATGTGGATGTTCGTTTATGGGGAAATGGCGATAACAGCGTATCTTTGGTTTCTTTCGTAATTAATCAACCATGTATTACTCTTGAACAAGTCAAATCTCATTTTCCAGATCTGAAATTGTCTAATATCCCTCGCGGAAACACGCCGGGACAATCAGTTGGATATCGCACTCCTACCGATGAACGCGGGCTGGCATGGGCATTTAGCTTTCCAGTTCTGAATCAGGAATGCCTGAGCAGGGTAGTTATGTCACGCTACGAACATTAAGTTGCGAGGCAACTTTACGGGCTGTGAAAGAAGATAATCATCAAACGGCCAATAATATCGCTGCCCCTAAAGTTTTTGCGGAAAAAAAGAAAGTGCTAACGTTGTAATGATCTTGTCCCTCTGAGTCGCTAAGCAGTAATTAATATTGGCTGTATAAACTTTAGCGCTTTTAATCTTATTTTTCTAATATCATCCCGAGTTCACTTATGAAATACACCCTCCAGGAAGGTTCGTTTTCCCTTTTTCCTGCCGCCTGGCAGGATAATAGCATGAACATAATTCGTGATGACGAGAGCGGATTATCCGTGGTGGTCAGCCGCGGCGTCATCCCGGATGGCAGCAATTACGAACAAGAGTTTCACCGCCAGTGGGATGTGCTGCGTTCTCAGATGGGGGAGATCGCCCAGAGCGAATTTAAGCACGTAAAAGCCGGGCCAGACGGAAACATTAGCGGACTGGAAGTTGAGACCACCTTTGACCGTAACGGCCAGCGCCTGTGGCAAAAACAGCTTGCCGTGCAGACACCGGACAAACCGGTACTGATGATTTTTACCCTCTCGGCCTTAAAAGCCTTTACGGAAGAGGACGAGGCGCGCTGGAGCGCACTGAAGCAAAGTCTGACGCTAAACGACAACCGGAATGTGTAAGGCATGAGCGATAACAACGCGGCCCGTAGGGGCGACGAGATTATTCACTCCAGTATTTTTGCTGATATTACCAGCATTGTGGCGGAAGGCGCTGCCTATGCGGTGATTGGCGCGGCGGTGGGCGCGGCAGCGACCGTCGCGGCCCCACTGCTGGGAGCCGGGGCCGCAGCGGCAGGCGTGGCGGCAATTGGATCCAGCTGTCTGTTGAGCGGCATTATTGGTGGGGTTCTGGCGAACGTCGCGGGGATCACCGACGATATCAGCAACGCCGCTGAAGGGCTGGGCAACGCGCTTTTCCCGCCGTCGCCTGCGGGTAAGATCACTACCGGTTCCAGCAACGTTCTTACCAATGCGATCCCCGCTGCACGCGCGGCAGGCACGCTGACGCCCGCCGATACCCCTTCCCCTGAGCCGCAGTCGCCGGGCAGCTTTGCCGATTACGCGGGCATGCTGCTTGCCGCTGCCGGACAGTTCGGCAGCGAAATGTGGCAGCCGAGCGTGGCCTCTGCCGCTGCCGGGACCTCGCCGCTGGAAGAAGACAAGGTGGCGTGCGAGAAACACTCCGGGCCGCAGTATCTGGCGGAAGGCTCGAAAAGCGTCTTTATCAACGGGCAGCCCGCGGTGCGTGCAAAAGATCGCACCACCTGCGAAGGCACCGTTTCCGACGACGTCTCCCCGAACGTGATCATCGGCGGCGACACCCTCACGGTTCGCGATATTAAAAGCGGCAAAACGCCGGGCCTGGCGCTGGGGATGATTGCGCTCTCCCTGCTGCGCGGGCGTCCGGGCAAGATTCTGAAAAACATGCCCTGCGCGCTGGCTGCTGCCGGTGGCGGGATGCTGGCTGATATGGCCGTCAACGCCGTGTTCGGCTCCTCGCACCCGGTTCACGCCGCTACCGGCGTGAAGGTGCTGAATGACGACGACGAACTAGATTTCTCGCTGCCGGGGCGCTTTCCGCTACGCTGGCAACGCAGCTACAACAGCCTGACCACCCGCGAAGGGCTGTTTGGTCTGGGCTGGGCTACCACCTTTGACAGCTATCTGACGCTGGAAGAAAACAACGCCACCTGGTTCGATGAAACCGGGCGCGAGCTGAGCTTTGAACTGCCGCCGGTCGACCGCGCGTTTTACAGCATCAGCGAAGGCATTATCATCCGCCGCAATGAGAGCGGCGACGTGGCGATTGCCGACGATGACGGCGCGGTGTGGCGTCTGTATAAACCGACCCGCGCCAACCCAGCCATCCTGCGCCTGGCCTCCCTCAGCGACGAGTACGGCAACGCGTTGCTGACGGCGTGGGATGAACACGGGCGGCTGGTCGGTCTGCACGATGAGCCGCGGGCGATCGACGTCACTCTGCGTTATGAAAATGAACGTTTCCCGCAGCGCGTTACCTCGGCGAGCCATTTTGACGGCAACCAGACATGGCCGCTGATGCAGTGGGGGTACGACGTGCGCGGCCAGCTGGCCAGCGCAACGGATGCCTCCGGCGTGGTAACCCGTGAATACCGTTATAACGATGATGGCCTGATGGTCTGGCACCGTCTGCCGGGCGGTCTGGAGAGTGAATACCGATGGCAAAAATTCGACCACTGGCGCGTGGTGGAAAACCGCACCAGCACCGGCGACGGCTGTCGCTTTAGCTATGATCTAGCCGCCGGGCTGACGAACGTCGATCACTACGACGGTCAGACGCGAAAGCATTACTGGAACGCGCAAAACCTGATTGTTCGCTACGTTGACGAGCGCGGTGAGAACTGGCGCTACGAGTGGGATGACAACGAACTCCTCACGCGCCGCATCGATCCGCTCGGTAATGCCGTTACCTTCGTCTATGACGACATGGGTAACCGGGTGCAGGAGATCGACGCCGACGGCAATACCCGCACCACCACCTGGCTGGAGCACCGTGCGCTTCCGGCCTCCATCATCGAAGCCGACGGTAGCGCCACCCGTTTCCTGTATGACGAACATCACGGGTTGAAGTGCGTGGTGGATCCGATGGGGCAGACCACGCTGCTTCGTCGGGACGAGTTTGGTCAGGTCGTGGAAGAAGTTGATGCCGCCGGCAACAGCCGCTACCAGGAGTACAACGAGGCCGGGCAGATGGTGCGTGTTACGGACTGTTCGGGCCGTGTGACACAATACCGTTATCATCCGCTGGGCTGGCTGGTGGCTGAGATAAGCGCCGACGGCGAAGAGACGCGTTACCGCTACGACGCCGCGGGGCGTCCGGTGCAGCTCGACCGTCCGGAAGGCTGGACCGAGTCGCTCAAATGGAACGCGCGTGGCCTGCCGGTGAAGCATGCGGGCGCCGACGGGAAAGAGAGCGAGTTCAGATACGACGAGGCAGGGCGCTTAACCGCCACCCGTAATACGCAGGGTGAAGAGGTGCGTCGCCGCTGGGACAGCCGCGGGCGTCTGATTGCCCTGGAAAACGAAAACGGCGAAGCGTACCAGTTCCGCTGGGGTGCGGACTCGCTGCTGCTGGAAGAGGTGGGGCTGGATGGCGTGGCCTCGCAGTATCGCTACGACGCCTGCGGGCGTACGATAGCGCGCACCTTTGCCGCTGGACATCCGGAGGCCATTACCCATGCCTTCGCCTGGAGCGCGAGCGGCCAGCTGGTCGCCCGCACCACGCCGGAAGGGCAGACCCGCTACCATTACACCCCGTCCGGCCTTCTGAGCCGGATTGGGCTGCATCCTACGCTTTCAGCCGATGCCTGGAGCGCCGAAGCCGAGCAGGAGCTTGTGTTTGAGTATGACGCGATTGGACGCGTCACGCGCGAAACGGGCGAACACGGAGAGCTGGCGTGGGAGTATGACGCCCTCGGTAACCGCACCTCCGTCACGCTGCCCGATGGCCGCGAGCTGAAGCAGTTCTACTACGGCAGCGGACATCTGCTCAGCATTGCCCTTGATAAGCTGTCGGTCTCCGACTTTACCCGCGACGAACTCCATCGTGAAACCAGCCGTACCCAGGGGCTGCTGACCACCCGCAGCGAATACGACCGTCTTGGCCGACTGCATCGCCGGGACGTTTTTACCGGCAATGCCCAGCGCCCGTCGCCGCGCCGCTGGTCCCGCCGCTGGGATTACGACTACCGCAATAATCTTGTCCGCGAAGAGCGGGACGATAACCCGTTCAGCTGGTACCGCTGGCAGTACGACAGCGCAGGGCGCCTGCTCGTTCAGGACGGCACGCTGCCCGGCCAGGAGCAGTGGCGCTGGGATGCGGCCGGTAACCCGCTTGAGGGGGCTGCTGAGAAAGTCACGCACAACCGTCTGACGCAGCTCAACGGCATTCGCTGGCGTTATGACATCCATGGCCGCACCGTGGAGAAGGATAACGGCCAGACCCGCTGGCACTACCGCTACGACGGCGAGCACCGCCTGACGGAGGTCATCAGCCAGCCGCGGGACCGCAACAGACCGCAGACGGAGGTCAGCTTCCGCTATGACCCGCTCGGGCGACGCATCAGCAAAACGCGCCGCCAGATGCTGGGCGGCCAGCCAACCGGCAGGCCGGTCACCACCCGGTTTGTCTGGGAAGGGTTCCGGCTGTTGCAGGAAGTGCACGGGGATGTGCCGCTGACCTATGTCTACAGCGATCAGGACAGCTACGATCCGCTGGCGCGAATTGACGGCGTTGATGCCCCGGAAATCTTCTGGTTCCACTGTCAGCCCAACGGCACACCGGAGCGGATGACGGATATCGAAGGGCAGGTGCGCTGGGAAGGGGTGAACAGCGCCTGGGGCAAACTGCTGCGGGAAAGCGAAACGCAGGTATCAGGATATTCCCAGAACCTGCGCATGCAGGGGCAATACCTGGACCGCGAGACAGGGCTGCACTACAATCTGTTCCGGTATTACGACCCGGACTGCGGACGGTTTACGCAGCAGGACCCGATAGGGCTGGTGGGGGGGATAAATCTTTACCAGTATGCGCCGAATGCGCTGGGATGGGTGGATCCGTGGGGGTTATCGTGCAGAAATAGCTGGAATGATTTCCAGAGCAAAACTCGAGGTGCTTTTGCTACAAGAGGTCATGCTGCACGGGCCTACCGAGCTACTCATGGAATTTCAAAGCCAGATTTCCCTAATCCGGCGACATACCTCGATGCAGGAAAAATTAGTAGGCATTTAGAACTATTCAAGGGAGGGGTTACTAAGTTCGTTTGGGGTATTAATCCTGAATTTAGTCATTTAGGTCCTCCAGGAGGCCACTTTGTTATGCCAAGGACCGTTGCTGATGACTTAATTAGACGTTCGGGTGGGAACATTCCAAAGCTTGAAAGATTGTTAGGGTTAAATGCAGGTGATCTCGGAGACGCTCCTTTAAGAGTTGATATTAATAATCCGACAGGTTTAAGAATGCCAACAGGAAATGAACGAGGAGCAAATGAATTTTGGTTGCCGGGAGGATATACTTCAGGTGGTATCCCAGAGGCGGCCATAGATCCTACTCCGCTAAATCAATTAAAGATCACACCGTTGAAAAATTAAAAAAAGGAGGCGCAATGGATAAAATAATATTTAATAATTATGGAGTAATCCTTATCGAAAGAGAAGGGCGTTTTTTTATTAGGTTTTATTCAGGGGGGATAGTTATGAAAGAAGAGGAAGAAGAATTGAGCATTGATGAGGCCAAAAAAGTTCAAATGAGTGAAAAGGATGCTTATGAGGTTTTAATAGCCATTGAAAAAAAGAAAAGCTAAATTATTGGCCTCATTTTTAATAATTACCTGTCGATCAGTAATAAGGATGGTTTTTTACTACAAACCAAAATAAGTCGCTCAATGAGGTTCTTTGTAAAAGTTAACTTTAGCCAATTATAATAGAGAACTAAAAACACGCATGGGGGGCGTTTTTTGTTCAAAGCGATTAAAACATAAATAAAAAATTATCTCATAGAAATCTGTAAGAAGTAATTTTCCCCTTCCACAACCATCTTGTCCGCTACTTTCGTGCCTTGCTTATCCTTGTCGGCGTGGAGTCCTTATACATTATAGCTTGAGCACGTATAAGCCCTTGCTCTAGGCGCACGCAGGGGGGCTGTCTACCCGCAGCGAATATGACCGTCTTGGCCGCCTGCATCGCCGGGATATAGTTACCGGTAATTCTCAGTGCTCTTGGTTGCACCGCTGGGATACTACCGGTAACCCGCACGAAGGCTCTGCTGAGAAGGTCACGCACAACCGCCTGACGCAGCTGAACGGCATTCGCTGGCGCTATGACGTCCACGAACGCACCATGGAGAAGGATAATGGCCAGACCCGCTGGCACTACCGCTACGACGGCGAGCACCGCCTGACGGAGGTCATCAGCCAGCCACGGGACCGCAACAGACCGCAGACGGAGGTCAGCTTCCGCTACGATCCGCTCGGGCGACGCATCAGCAAAACGCGCCGCCAGATGCTGGGCGGCCAGCCAACCGGCAGGCCGGTCACCACCCGGTTTGTCTGGGAAGGGTTCCGGCTGTTGCAGGAAGTGCACGGGGACGTGCCGCTGACCTACGTCTACAGCGATCAGGACAGCTACGATCCGCTGGCACGTATTGACGGCGTTGATGCCCCGGAAATCTTCTGGTTCCACTGTCAGCCCAACGGCACGCCGGAGCGGATGACGGATAGCGAAGGGCAGGTGCGCTGGGAAGGGGTGAACAGCGCCTGGGGCAAGCTGCTACGGGAAAGCGAGACGAAGGTATCAGGATATTCCCAGAACCTGCGCATGCAGGGGCAATACCTGGACCGCGAGACAGGGCTGCACTACAATCTGTTCCGGTATTACGACCCGGACTGCGGACGGTTTACGCAGCAGGACCCGATAGGGCTGGCGGGGGGGATAAATCTTTACCAGTATGCGCCGAATGCGCTGGGATGGGTGGATCCGTGGGGGTTGAGCCGTAAATGTAAGGATCCATCTAAAGAAGCTACGAAATGGCAAGGTCAAGGTGATTACAAAGGTATAGATGTCTACAAAAATAGGAAACTGAAAAAAGGCACGATTTTGTATGCATTATATCCGAACGGTGATACTCCTCCATCATATGCGGTGACTTATCCAACCGTTAGGCAAAACAAAGGAAATGCTATAGGCTACCATGAAGCGCTTCAGGTTAAAATTGATCCTCATCGTACATTAAGAACGCAAGTAAGAGCTTATTATGTCAGCGAGGATATTGATGTCGCATATGGAAGAGCATTGGCTAATAACATTTATGGCCGAGGGGGAGGGATGCAATTCTTTATCCCTGAGGAATTTAGAAATCTACTGATACCGGGGAAGGTTATAAGCATATGATTGATTTTGAAATTAACATCGCAGATGGCAAAGTTAAGTTAGATAATAAATATCTTTTCATACAACGGGAGGATACGTTTATAGTTTCTGAACTTTACAAATATCTTGAATCAAAAAATAAAATGCAAAGATTAATTCCTTATCATTATACCGTTAATACCGTTCTTTGGTTTGATAAGAAATTTGAGCTTATAATACGCCCATTATGCTTTAGCAATTTTCCATTTATGGTGCAATTAATTTATAAAGAGGGTGAGTATTATCAGACAATAAGTGATTGGAATAAAGTTTCTAACATTGATATGTTAAACAAAGAAGTTGATTTCTTATATCGTTGGGTAGCAGAGGAATATGATCTTGGCGAACCAGATGCAAAAGAAAAACATAGTGTAACATGGCGTTTGGAATGGGGTGATATTACTGTCTGCTATGACATTAAATCATTTAATTGCGGTATCTATATAACATGGAATTAACTATCAAATAAGTATCGCATGTTGACTGTTTTTTGATCTTTTCTTTTTTAATAATCGATACGCATAAACATATCAATGGTGTACCACGTCCACAGGTGGTCGATTCAGTGTAGTTAATGAGGGGTAAATAATTGCACACGTTCCTCTAGATCTCATTCTTAATGAAATCCGTGTAGCTGATTCCACAGATTGGAGCCTTCGAAAATAAAATGCCCCAGTATGAATTAGGATTTATACTACGGATTATTACTTGATAAAAAGCCCAGCGCAAGCATTCGCTGGAACTATGACATCTTCTGTTAAACTGTGTAGAGCTCTAACGAGCGTGCCCGCTGCACTGTTGCAACTTTTCAAGTGCATATCTTGAATAAATTAATGGTGGAACATTACAGCTGCTAGGGATAGGACGCAATTACCCTATGATTTAGTCGGTGTGGATCTTACCGGCCGCCTGAGGCGCAGTCGCACCGACAGGGATGGTCCATGCACGCACTTCTTTTACGCCAGCAGTGAAGTAGATTTGCAGATTCAGCAGCTCATAGCCCGCGCGGATCACGCGGTTCAGGCCCGGCTCTTCCAGACCCGGCTCGGCCATTAAATCTTCACGATCGGTGTCGTTCATTTCAGCGATATCGGATTCAACCGCGGCGCAAACCGCCACCACTACAGAATCTTCACCGCTCGAAGATTTTGCTGAGAAGATCCCGCACAACCGCCTGTCGCAGCTCAACGGCATTCGCTGGCGTTATGACATCCATGGCCGCACCGTGGAGAAGGATAACGGCCAGACCCGCTGGCACTACCGCTACGACGGCGAGCACCGCCTGACGGAGGTCATCAGCCAGCCGCGGGACCGCAACAGACCGCCTGACGGAGGTCAGCTTCCGCTACGATCCGCTCGGGCGACGCATCAGCAAAACGCGCCGCCAGATGCTGGGCGGCCAGCCAACCGGCAAGCCGGTCACCACCCGGTTTGTCTGGGAAAGGTTCCGGCTGTTGCAGGAAGTGCACGGGGATGTGCCGCTGACCTATGTCTACAGCGATCAGGACAGCTACGATCCGCTGGCACGTATTGACGGCGTTGATGCCCCGGAAATCTTCTGGTTCCACTGTCAGCCCAACGGCACGCCGGAGCGGATGACGGATAGCGAAGGGCAGGTGCGCTGGGAAGGGGTGAACAGCGCCTGGGGAAAACTGCTGCGGGAAAGCGAGACGCAGGTATCAGGATATTCCCAGAACCTGCGTATGCAGGGGCAATACCTGGATCGTGAGACAGGCTGCACTACAATCTGTTCCGTTATTATGACCCGGACTGCGGACGGTTTACGCAGCAGGACCCGATAGGGCTGGCGGGGGGGATAAACCTTTACCAGTATGCGCCAAATGCGCTGGGGTGGGTGGATCCGTGGGGGTTGAGTAGGTGTTCTGGAGGTACCCGCTTAACTGTTAATAAACCGAAGATTTTAAGCAGCACAAAGCTGTCATCAACTTAGAGAAAATTCCTCGAAAGACAGTTTATGAAAAAATGAATGCCTTAAACCGAGCGGCTCAAAGAGGAGAGTTAGTTTGGTCCCCTGGCACCCATGAGGTTAGGATTTCATCTTTGCAAAGTTCTTACAGGCAGGCTGTTTCAGCACGCTTTGAAAAAATGTTTGGTTCAGCACCTGATCTAAGTAAATTAAACGCTGATCATCCTGTTGATTTAATTGTTGGAGGTTCGCCTACACAAAGATTACAAATGCTGAATGAAACTATTAATAAAAGTGTCGGTAGTTCTTTGAAAAATGCAGGCAGAAAGGCGGGGCTTCAGCCCGGAGATGCCATCAGTGAAATAATATTTCAATAGGGGGTAAAATGAATAAATCTATTAATATACAGACGGATACTGCCACATTAGTAATTTATGATTTGATGTCATTGAAGCATAGGATTAATGATGATGCAGATTGGTGGAGTCTTCAAGAAGATGAAGTTGAAGAAATAAATAAAGGGAATGTATTATTTCTCAATCTTGGAGATGATGGTAACTATAAAGTTGATATTAAAAGTGACATTGGTGAATATGCCGGATCGTTATTTTTAAACGTACCTACTGGAAAGGTTTTAATAGGGGCGGGAGAGGATGTCACTGGCGGAGATCTGGAGCCAGATGATTCAGATGCTATTTCAGGCGAGTTTATTACTTTAGAACCAGGTAGTTACGAGGTTAAATATAAAAAGCATGGTTCAGATGTGCTAATTTCCTTTACAAAAGCAACGTTTACTGAAAACTCATTAGAAGAGGGTGTTTATCTCTGAATAAAAATCCACGCCCTGGCGTAGATTTTTTCATCCAAAAAAATGTTAAAATGAAGAACCATAGATCAGCGACAAAAAGGCACTTCTAGTTATACTTGTGACTTTTTACATAAAATCAGTAAGGTAATCAAAATGTATTTTTTAGAAAGAAAAGATGCAGAAAAAATGCTCTTTGAATTTATAAAGAGAACTTTAATAAAAGAATCAGATATTGATGAGTTAATGAGCATGGCAACTAAACATGATTCCGGCCCTCCGATGAAAGGTATAATGTATAAGTATGACAAAATGGAGAGAAATGAACTCACCGCACAAGATTTAGATGATCTTAGTACATTGATGCATTTTTATGGCCCGTGATTAAGCATATCAATCCTTTTCTTTTAAAATATTATAATTCCAGAGCCTGGAAAGCTATCAACAACCAAATAGATGATATTTTTATTATTTCTCAGATAAGATATTCAAATCAAAACTAAATTTAAGGTTGTTATTCTTAATGATAAAAACCTGAAGCCTCATTGGAATCTTGAGGCCGTTTTAAAGAGTAAAGTCAGCATCAATATCAAAAGCTTTCAACATCATCCATGTATAAAATTATTTTTTATTGAGAGCGAATATGATCGCTGACTTCAGGTTTATCTGAGAAAACAACGTGCTAGAATGGATTTTCTGTTCAAAAATTATTAGACTAAACATACCTCGCTTAGATGCCGCAAAGGTCGATCCTGTACGCCAATTAGTCTTTGCGATAAGCGAACCAGAAACATTACCAACCGTTTTGAAAATCTTCAATGCTGAGGGCCAAGAGCTATTACTTTCTGCACCACCTGAAAACGCTTATTTCTATTACTTAACATTTAATTTGTCGAAGGAAGTCATTGTTGTCTGTAGTTTCGCAATTCACCAAAATGGCTGGTATGACTGGTTTTATACCTATGATATGAAGCTTAACACGCTGTCTCGGTCAGGCCCTGCGTGTTGAGATCGAAAGCGCCCCAAAATATTAACAATAACTAGTGGCAAAAGAGGGTTGCATAAGCAGTTCTAACAAGTGGCTGATAAACTGTGCTGAGAAGCAAAGGATGAGCACTGTTTACTTTGTCATATTTACCTATATAAAACCAGTCAAAGAGATTGACGCAGCGATACCTGCTCATGTGGAATGGCTAGAAAAGGGGAATTCAGAGCGGATCTTTCAGGCGTCCGGCATACTGATACTGTGAATCGGAGGTGTCAGTCTCGCTAAGTGCTAGTGTCAGGCCTTACTTGGAAAGCATCTACGCGAGAAGTCTTTACAGACTTTAAAGTTTGAGACTCTGAAATCATTACTTTTGTACCCAGCTTGAAGACAGTTCTCTTAGACAATAACTTTTACCCTGCAATAAAAAATCCACCCCTAAGCGTGGATTTTTCCCGTTCATAAAAATTAAACGTAAACAAGAAGTTCATCACATCGCCATCTTCAACAATGTAATCTTTTCCTTATGCACGCATCTTGCCTCCTTCTTTCGCGCCTGGCCCTTCCTGACCCAGCTCGGCTATAAACTCTTCACGGTCGGCATCGTCCAGTTCAGCATTATCGGATTCAACCGTGGCGCAAACTACTACCACTAACGAACCTTCACCGCTTGAAGGTTCTGCTGAGAAGCTCACGCAAAACCGTCTGACGCAGCTCAACGGCATTCGCTGGCGCTATGACGTCCACGGACGCACCGTGGAGAAAGATAACGGCCAGACCCGCTGGCACTACCGCTACGACGGCGAGCACCGCCTGACGGAGGTCATCAGCCAGCCGCGGGACCGCAACAGACCGCAGACGGAGGTCAGCTTCCGCTACGATCCACTGGGCCGCCGCATCAGCAATACGCACCGCCAGATGCCTGACGGCCTGCCAACCGGTAAGCTGGTCGCCACGCGGTTTGTCCGGGAACGGTTACGGCTGTTACAGGAAATGTGCGGGGATGTGCTGCTGACCTACGTCTACAGCGATCAGGACAGCTACGACCCGCTGGCGCGTCTTGACGGCGTTGATGCCCCGGAAATCTTCTGGTTCCACTGTCAGCCCAACGGCACGCCGGAGCGGATGACGGATAGCGAAGGGCAGGTGCGCTGGGAAGGGGTGAACAACGCCTGGGGCAAACTGCTGCGGGAAAGCGAGACGCAGGTATCTGGGTATTCCCAGAATCTGCGGATGCAGGGGCAATACCTGGATCGTGAGACAGGGCTGCACTACAATCTGTTCCGGTATTACGACCCGGACTGCGGACGGTTTACGCAGCAGGACCAGATAGGGCTGGCGGGGGGGATAAACCTATACCAGTATGCGCCGAATGCGCTGGGGTGGGTGGATCCGTGGGGGTTGGCATTAAAGGGAGTCGACTTTACAGGAAGCCCAGATCTTTTCCCAATCAATGGAACGAAACAGAATATTGTATCTATTACAATGCAAGGAACTCGAGATAGAGATTTCACCGAGGCATTCAAGGCAGCCGGTATTTCTAAAAGCGAAGCAATCGGATATACATGGCACCATGTCGATGATTTTGACCCAGCCACAGGAAGGACAACAATGCAACTAGTAAAAACTTCTGCGCATGAAGCTACTTTCCCCCACAAAGGCTCAGTTTCACAATTCGAGAAATATTTTGGTGTAAAATATGGATCCCAAGAAGCTATTGCTGTTTCACATTCTAAAGGCTGGTTGAAGGGGCGTGTTCCGAAAAAATTGCGTGCAAACTGTCACCATTGAGGTATAAATCTATGAATCATTTCAGTAACTGTGAAAAAAAGATTGAACGTGCAGATATTGCTAAAATCGAAGAGAAATTATCTATTACCCTTCCGGATGATTTTGTTTCACATTATCTGCATTTTAATGGTGGCACTCCTGAGAAAAGTTGGTGGGACTGTGATGAAGATTTTGAGCCAGTAGAGGTGGCAGGGTTTAAACCGTTTGTTTATAATGCTCAGACAAATGATGATCCTAGATCTTTAATTGACGGCTGCTATATCAGCATGTTGGCTCGGGAAGTCATTCCTAATAACTTGCTTCCTTTCGCAAATGATTGGGGAGGGAACTTCTTTTGTCTGAATTTAGATAATTATTCAATCGTATATTTTGCTACAGATTCTTTTGATGAGGATTTGACTATGCAAGAAAATCACACAAAACTTCAAAGATATCTAACAAATTCATTTTCTAAATTTGTTAATGGATTGGTAACAGAAGAAGATCTTTCCTAAGAAGCAATTAAATGTAAGCGAATTATTCGCTACAGTTGCTGTTGTTATGAGATTTTTTAATAAAATGCTATGATAAGCCATAGGGTGTTATAAGGAAACAGCATGGCGCGCTTGATGGCATGAACGTACAGCTGCGAAGTTTTTGCTAGATGATCCTTGGAGGGTGAGAGAACCTCTTCCCAAAGAAGGTATTTTTTAAATTTAATACTGATCGGGGAATTAATCTCGGAATAAAAAATCCACGCCAAAGCGTGGATTTTTTTCATTCAAAACTAATCAGACGTTAAACAGGAAGTTCATCACATCGCCATCTTTAACGATGTAGTCTTTCCCTTCAGCACGCATCTTGCCAGCTTCTTTCGCGCCTTGCTCACCCTTGTAGGTGATAAAGTCTTCAAACGCGATGGTCTGCGCACGAATAAAGCCTTTCTCGAAGTCGGTGTGAATTTTACCAGCCGCCTGAGGCGCAGTTGCACCCACAGGGATGGTCCACGCACGCACTTCTTTTACACCAGCGGTGAAGTAGGTTTGCAGGTTCAGCAGCTCATAGCCCGCGCGGATCACGCGGTTCAGGCCCGGCTCTTCCAGACCCAGTTCGGCCATGAACTCTTCACGGTCGGCATCGTCCAGCTCGGCGATATCAGATTCAACGGCCGCGCAAACCGCTACCACCACAGAACCTTCAGCCGCGGCAATTTCACGTACTTTGTCGAGGTACGGGTTGTTCTCGAAACCGTCTTCGTTAACGTTGGCGATGTACATGGTTGGCTTCAGGGTCAGGAAGCTCAGGTATTTGATCGCCGCTTTGTCTTCTTCAGTCAGGTTTTTCAGCGCGCGCAGCATACCCGCATTTTCCAGCTGTGGCAGACATTTTTCCAGCGCAGCCAGTTCCGCTTTCGCGTCTTTATCGCCGCCTTTGGCTTTCTTCTGCACGCGGTGAATGGCGCGCTCGCAGGTGTCGAGGTCAGAGAGGGCCAGCTCGGTGTTGATGACGTCGATGTCGTCAGCCGGATCCACTTTGTTGTTAACGTGGATGATGTTGTCGTTCTCGAAGCAGCGCACAACGTGGCCGATCGCTTCGGTTTCACGGATGTTGGTCAGGAACTGGTTGCCCAGGCCTTCACCTTTGGATGCGCCTTTTACCAGGCCCGCGATGTCCACGAACTCCATGGTAGTTGGCAGAATGCGCTGCGGCTTCACAATTTCTGCGAGCTGGTCCAGACGCGGATCGGGCATAGGAACAACACCGGTGTTCGGCTCGATGGTACAGAACGGGAAGTTCGCCGCTTCAATACCTGCCTTGGTGAGCGCGTTGAACAGGGTGGATTTGCCTACGTTTGGCAGACCGACGATACCGCATTTGAATCCCATTTCTAAATCACCTTAATATCTTGATAATCAATCCGTTAACGATAACCGATTGAAGAAAAGTAAATAACTACGCCTATTATACACGTAACCCGCACGACGCGCGGTAAAAAAGCCCCATGGCGCCTATTATTGCGCTTTGAAAGCGTGCAGTCGATTGGTGGCTTTCGTCAGGCCGTCCTGAAGCCAAATCTCGGTGCAGCGGGCCGCTTCGTCCACCGCTTCGTCAATCAACTTCTGCTCAGAAACCGGTGGTTTACCCAGTACGAAACCAACAACTTTGTTTTTATCGCCCGGATGGCCGATTCCCACGCGCAAACGGTGGAAATTAGGGGTATTACCCAGTTTGCTGATGATGTCTTTAAGGCCGTTGTGGCCGCCATGACCGCCGCCCAGCTTGAACTTCGCCACGCCTGGCGGCAGATCCAGTTCGTCGTGGGCCACCAGGATCTCATCCGGATTGATGCGATAGAACGTTGCCATGGCCGACACGGCTTTGCCGCTCAGGTTCATAAAGGTGGTTGGCACCAGCAACCGCACGTCGGCACCCGCAAGATTGATGCGTGAGGTATACCCGTAAAACTTGGGTTCTTCACGCAGGGGCGCGCGCAGACGTTCCGCCAGCAGATCAACATACCAGGCGCCGGCGTTATGGCGGGTAGCGGCATACTCTGCGCCCGGATTGGCGAGGCCGACAATCAGTTTAATCGTCACGATTTACTTCCTAATGGGTTCCAGATCTGGCGCGTAGTTTACTGTCTGGCGCGCCGCTTGACAAAGTTCTGCCTGCTGTACACCGAAATGCGAATAATTTCTTCTTTGAACAATTAGAATTTCAAGCTGTTCAATGTCTTATTTGTAAATTTTTGTCCGGGAGTTATCTGTAAATGTGATCATTCACGCAACTCATATAAGTGGCGTTGTCTATACTTTACACACAAGGAGAAGGGGTTTTTCCCCTGACAACCCAAAGTTCCGGAGGTGACATATGAAACGCAAAAACGCTTCAATGCTCGGTAACGTGCTAATGGGGTTGGGACTGTTCGTGATGGTCGCCGGTGTCGGTTATTCAATTTTAAACCAATTACCACAGCTTGACCTCCCACAATACTTTGCGCATGGCGCGGTGCTGAGTATCTTCCTCGGTGCGGTATTGTGGCTCGCCGGGGCGCGCGTGAGCGGACATGAGGAAGTCTGCGATAAATACTGGTGGGTGCGCCATTACGATAAACGATGCCGCCGCGACCAGCATAAGCACGGCTAGTGCCCCATAAAGAACACCGAAACGACTTCAGATGAAGTCGTTTTTTTTTGCATGACGCATTGACCCTCACGTAACGTAAGGCTTCAGAGTAGCGACACTGGCAGAACAAAAGGAGCCGTTATGTTGATTCAGGTGGGTGAACTGGCGAAACGCGCTGGGATCACCGTGCGGACTTTGCATCACTACGAGCAAACAGGGCTGTTGTTACCTTCTGCCAGAAGCGCGGCAGGCTACCGGCTTTATAACCTGGCGGATGTGCAACGTCTGCATATGATCCAGACGCTGGCAAAAGCCGGTCTGGAGCTTGCCGAAATCAGGGATTTTCTGGAACAGCGTTCGCTGTCATTAGCGGAATTACTCGACGGGCAAATCACTTTGCTGGACAAGCAACTGCGTAGCATCCATACGCTGCGCAACCGGCTGGTGGAATTGCGTACCGGGCTGACCGACGATGCGACGCCGGATCTGGAATCCTGGCTACAGACTCTGGAGTTAATGAATATGTACGATCGCTGGTTTAGCAAAGAAGAGTTGCAGCAACTGCCGTTTGCGGTAGAGAAAGAGGCGCTGGCGGATATCTGGTCGGGTCTGGTGACGGAGGTTAAACGCTTGCTGGAACAGAACGTCAGCGTCACGGACGCGCGGGCGACCGATTTGGCTTCACGGTGGATGGAACGCCTGGAACAGGATACCGCAGGCAAACCGGAATTTTTGACCCGTCTGAACGAAATGCACAGCGTGGAGCCGCAGATGCAGGAGCAAACCGGCATTACGCCGGAGATTACGGATTACATCACGCGGGCGTTTGCCGAATCAAAGCTCAGCATCTGGGAGCAATATCTCACTGCCGAAGAGATGGCCTTTACCCGGGCGCACTACTTTGACCGGATGATGGAATGGCCGCCGCTGGTGGCGAAGCTGCATCAGGCGCAGCGGGATAATCTCAGTCCCGCTTCTGACGATGCGCAAAAGCTGGCAGAAAAGTGGCTGGTTTTATTCCAGTCCTATGCGGGAACAAACCCGCAGACCCAGCAAAAATTTCGTCTCGCCATGCAGCAGGAGCCGCATCTGATGAAAGGCACGTGGATGACGCCTGCCGTGCTTGAATGGCTCCAGCAGGCGATCGGGGTGATGATGCAAAGACGTGTCTCTGCATCAGATGACTCACAGATCCGCTAATGCAGCTTCACGGTTAGGGTAGAAGGACAATCGGCCAGGGATCGGCTGCACGCCCGCGCGCGCCATGGTGCGCAGGGGCTGGAATTCGAGGTTACTGATCCGCAGCTCGCAGCCTTCCGGCAGGCGGGCAACAAAGCGCTGGAAGGCATCCAGACCGCCGGCATCCAACACCGGGACGGCATCCCACTTCAGCACCACAATCCGTTTGCCCGCGATGCGGGACGCCAGATCGCTGAACAAACCTTCCGCCGCGGCGAAGAACAGCGGGCCAATCACGCGCAACACCAGCACATCTTCAGGCACCTCAACGTTAACCGGGGAGAGACGCGTCATCTGCGCGATGCGGCGCATAAACAGCAGCGAGGCCAGCACTATGCCGACGCTGATAGCGATAACCATATCAAACAGCACGGTCAGCGACATGCAGATCAGCATCACGATGATGTCGTCTTTCGGCGCACGGCGCAGCAGATTCACCACCTTATGCGCCTCACTCATATTCCAGGCCACCATCAGCAGCAGCGCAGCCATGGCAGAGAGCGGAAGCCATGAAAGCAGTGGGGCAAGGATCAGCAGCGCCATGATCACCAGCAGGGAGTGAATGACCGCGGAAACCGGTGATGTCGCGCCCGCACGTACGTTCGCGGCGGAACGGGCAATCGCAGCCGTAGCCGTAATACCGCCGAAGAACGGTGCAACGATGTTCCCTAAGCCCTGACCGACCAGTTCGCTGTTGGCTTTGTGCTTAGTGCCGGTCATGCCGTCGAGCACGACGGCGCAGAGCAGGGATTCAATCGCGCCCAGCATTGCCATGGAGAACGCGGCAGGCAGCAGAGCGCGAAGGGAATCCCAGCTCAGGGTGAAGCTGGAGCCCGGCATGTCCCACGGCAGAACCAGCTGCGGCAGCAGCTGCGGAATACCGTTACCCTGTGAGCCATCCGCCAGAACATAGTGGAACTGGGAGCCAATGGTGGCGACCTGTCCACCGAGCAGGTTGACGACGCCCATCACCGCGCAGCCCAGCAGCAGAGCGGGGAGATGCCCCGGGAGACGAATGCCTAAGCGAGGCCAGACGATGAGTGTGCCGAGGGTAACGATGCCAATGGCTGCATCGCCCAGGTTGGCCGTCGGCAACGCCATAAACAGCGCGCCCACTTTCTGTAAGTAGTGCTCCGGAACATGGGCCATTTGCAGGCCGAGGAAATCCTTAATCTGCATGGTCCCGATGGTAATCCCAATCCCCGAGGTGAACCCCAGCGTCACGGAAAGGGGAATATATTCAATCAGGCGACCAAAGCGGGCCAGACCGAACAGAATTAAAAAGATGCCGGACATCAGGGTGGCAACCAGCAGGCCTGCCAGACCAAACTGTTGGGAAACCGGGTAGAGGATCACCACAAAGGCGGCAGTTGGGCCGGAGACGCTGAAGCGGGACCCGCCCGTCAGCGCAATCACAATCCCCGCAACGGCTGAGGTGTACAGCCCGTACTGCGGCGCGACGCCGCTACCAATCGCCAGTGCCATCGCCAGCGGGATGGCAATAATCCCGACGGTGATCCCGGCTATCAGGTCACGAACGAAGCGTGACGACGTGTATTTCTCTTTCCAGCAGGCGTCGATGAGGGCGCGAAAGGGCAGAACATGTGAGGAGGTTACGTTTTTCACAATTATCTATCATCCGTGTGCGCATCATCTGTCATATGAATGGCAGGTGAAGGAGGCATAAGTCATACAAATAAATACTATAAACAAAAAAACCCGCCGTAGCGGGTTTTTTGGCCGTGTTCGATCAGTGTTCGAACATTGCAGAGATGGATTCTTCGTTGCTGATACGACGAATCGCTTCGGCCAGCATCCCGGACAGAGTCAACGTACGCACGTTTGGCAGCGCTTTGATCTCGTCACTCAGTGGAATGGTATCGCACACCACAACTTCGTCGATGACGGAGTTACGCAGGTTGTTTACCGCATTGCCGGAGAAGATCGGGTGAGTCGCGTAAGCGAATACGCGTTTCGCACCACGCTCTTTCAGCGCTTCAGCGGCTTTACACAGCGTACCGCCGGTATCGATCATGTCGTCCACCAACACGCAGTCGCGGCCAGCCACGTCACCGATGATGTGCATCACCTGAGAAACGTTAGCGCGCGGACGGCGTTTGTCGATGATCGCCATGTCGGTATCGTTCAGCAGCTTCGCGATAGCTCGAGCACGTACCACGCCGCCGATGTCTGGAGAAACCACAATCGGGTTGTCCAGATTCAGTTGCAGCATGTCTTCCAGCAGGATTGGGCTGCCGAAAACGTTATCAACCGGCACGTCGAAGAAGCCCTGGATCTGCTCTGCGTGCAGGTCGACCGTCAGTACGCGGTCAACGCCGACGCTGGACAGGAAGTCTGCGACAACTTTAGCGGTGATTGGCACACGCGCGGAACGGACGCGACGGTCCTGACGTGCATAGCCAAAGTAAGGAATAACAGCAGTGATACGGCCAGCAGAAGCGCGACGCAGCGCGTCGACCATAACAACCAATTCCATCAGGTTGTCGTTCGTTGGAGCACAGGTGGACTGGATGATGAAAATATCACCACCGCGTACATTTTCGTTAATTTGTACGCTGACTTCGCCGTCGCTAAAGCGACCTACAGCGGCGTCGCCGAGGGAAGTGTACAGGCGGTTGGCAATACGTTGTGCTAGTTCCGGGGTGGCGTTACCAGCAAAAAGCTTCATATCAGGCACGAGAAGAACCTCAGGCATGCGTCCAGTGGTGGATAGCGTTCGCCGCAAACTGCGGGGCCTAAGCAAACGCTATCCAGGCGGTGTATTAAAGAGCGCGATGCAACGTCTGGAACAGGGTGACGTTGTCACCGAAACTCAGTCTGCGCCAGAATGGCCTGCTGTAGGGGGGAGGTGTTCATCCCGCGTGCTACAAAACCATGCAGCCAATCCGGCGCTTGCTCAAGCACCTGACGGGCGGCGGATTCGGTGTCAAATTCAGCAAAGACACAGGCCCCTGTACCGGTCAGGCGCGACGGCGCGTATTCTAACAGCCAGGAAAGCACCGCATCAACCTCGCGAAAACGTTTTCTTGCGATATCCTCGCAATCGTTGCTGAATTCACAATTTAATAACGTTTTTATTGACCGTACCGGGGTATTTCTTTTCAGGTCAGGATCTTTAAAGATGACCGGGGTAGGAATGCTCACGCCAGGGTGAACGATCAGATACCATTTTTCCGGCGGATCGACCGGCGTGAGGATTTCGCCCACCCCTTCAGCAAACGCCGCGTGGCCGCGTACAAACACTGGTACATCGGCGCCCAGCGTCAACCCTAACGCTGCCAGCTCGTCCGTTGTCAGACCGCAGCCCCACAGATGGTTAAGCGCCACCAAAACGGTTGCAGCATTTGACGAACCGCCGCCAAGACCGCCGCCCATCGGCAGGCGTTTGTCGATACGGATATCCGCACCGCTTCCCGCTGGCAGACGATCCGACGACGACGCCGTTTTCATCAGCAGGCGGGCAGCGCGCACGATCAGGTTATCGTCATGCGCCACGCCGTCGACTGGCGTCAGCAGGCAAATCTGCCCGTCCTGACGCGGTTCGATTGAGATCGTGTCGCCGTAGTCGACAAACTGAAACAGGGTTTGCAGGGTGTGATAGCCGTCAGCGCGCTGCCCGGTAATGTAGAGAAACAGGTTCAGTTTTGCGGGAGAGGGCCAGTGGGTCATCATTTAACGATCCAGTTATCCATTTTCAGCTTGATACGCTGGCTACCCTGCGTCAGCTCCATATTGGACGGCAGCGATGGTTGCGTCTTGCTGTCATACGCGCTGTACACCACTTTCCAGGTTTTACCGCCCTGGGTGTAGTTAACCTGGCTCAGACGGTATTGGTCATCAAGCGTATAGTCGGTGGCGTCACCCGGCAGGCCAAGGATCCACTGGCGCAGACTATTGAGCGGAATCGGCATCCCGGTCAGTTTGCCAATCATCTCTTCGGCGTCGGTCGCGGTGTAGTGCTGGCCTTTGTTATCGGTGATCTGCGCTTCGCCAGGCTTCGCGTTAAGCTCCAGCTCGGTGCTGCCCAGCGGGTTGAGCAGCAGCAGGCGATAGTTGTCCTGCCCCGTTTGCTGCCAGAAGAAGCGAGCATAAACTTTTTGTTCGTCAGAGAGATATGCAAATGCACCGCGGGTCTGGTACTGGCTTAATTTCAGCACATCCTGCTGGTGCTGACGCCACTGCGGTGAGTCGGGGCTTTTGCCCGGGCCTTTCGGCTGATGAACGGAACAGGCGGTCAGAACCAGGGCCGCCAGAGGCAGCAGGCGAATCATTCGGGTCATAATGATGACAAATCCTTGAGATACGTTGCAGTTATAACTGTTAATGCTAGCGTTGAAGGGTGCCACCGTCTACGTTCAAATTATCTCAAAGCGCGGCGTAAGCTATTACTCCGAAAGGGGGCAGTCTCTTTTATTGATCTCGCGCATCCTGTATGATGCGTCCTGCTAACCTTATTAACGCTGGTACTACTCCCGCTCAACATGACCCTATTAGCACTCGGTATTAACCACAAAACGGCCCCGGTTTCACTGCGAGAACGCGTTACGTTTTCGCCGGATACGCTCGACCTGGCGCTGGATAGCCTGCTTGCACAGCCGATGGTGCAGGGTGGCGTGGTGCTGTCGACGTGCAACCGTACCGAGCTCTATTTAAGCGTGGAGGAGCAGGACAACCTGCACGAGGCGCTGATCCGCTGGCTATGTGACTATCACAACCTCAACGAAGAAGAGCTGCGCAACAGCCTGTACTGGCATCAGGATAACGATGCGGTCAGCCATCTGATGCGTGTGGCCAGCGGTCTGGATTCGCTGGTGCTGGGCGAGCCGCAGATCCTCGGCCAGGTGAAAAAAGCCTTCGCGGATTCCCAGAAAGGGCATCTGAAAGCCAGCGAACTGGAGCGAATGTTCCAGAAGTCATTCTCCGTGGCGAAGCGTGTGCGAACCGAAACCGACATTGGCGCCAGTGCGGTTTCGGTTGCTTTCGCGGCCTGTACTCTTGCCCGTCAAATCTTTGAATCGCTGTCGACCGTCACCGTACTGCTGGTGGGGGCGGGCGAAACCATCGAGCTGGTGGCGCGCCATCTTCGCGAACACAAGGTGAAGAAGATGATCATCGCTAACCGCACCCGCGAACGTGCGCAGGTGCTGGCAGATGAAGTGGGCGCTGAGGTGATTGCGCTGAGCGACATCGATGAACGTCTGAAAGAGGCGGACATTATTATCAGTTCTACCGCCAGCCCGCTGCCGATTATCGGGAAAGGGATGGTCGAGCGTGCGCTGAAATCCCGCCGCAATCAACCGATGCTGCTGGTGGATATCGCCGTTCCGCGTGATGTCGAACCGGAAGTGGGCAAACTGGCGAACGCCTACCTGTACAGCGTGGATGACCTGCAAAGCATCATTTCGCACAACCTTGCCCAGCGTAAGGCGGCGGCTGTGCAGGCGGAAACCATCGTTGAACAGGAAACCAGCGAATTTATGGCCTGGCTGCGCGCGCAAAGCGTCAGCGAGACCATCCGCGAATACCGCGGTCAGGCGGAGCAGGTGCGTGATGACCTGACGGCCAAAGCGTTAGCGGCCCTTGAACAGGGCGGCGACGCGCAGGCGATTATGCAGGATTTAGCCTGGAAACTGACCAACCGCCTGATCCATGCCCCAACCAAATCTCTTCAGCAGGCTGCCCGTGACGGGGACGATGAACGCCTGACTATTCTGCGCAACAGCCTCGGGCTGGAATAGCGCCCTATACCCATTTTCTAAGACAAGGTGCATTTACGCCTATGAAGCCTTCTATCGTCGCTAAACTGGAAGCTCTGCACGAGCGCCATGAAGAAGTCCAGGCGCTGCTCGGCGATGCCGGGACCATTGCCGACCAGGAACGTTTTCGCGCGCTGTCGCGTGAATACGCGCAGTTAAGTGATGTTTCAAAATGCTTTACCGACTGGCGACAGGTCCAGGAAGATATCGAAACCGCGCAGATGATGCTCGACGATCCTGAAATGCGCGAGATGGCCCAGGAAGAGTTGCAGCACGCTAAAGCACGGTCAGAAGAGATGGAGCAGCAGCTTCAGGTCCTTCTGCTGCCAAAAGATCCGGACGATGAGCGTAACGCTTTTGTGGAAGTCCGCGCCGGTACCGGCGGCGACGAAGCGGCGCTGTTCGCCGGAGATCTGTTCCGTATGTACAGCCGTTATGCGGAATCACGCCGCTGGCGCGTAGAGATCATGAGCGCCAACGAAGGCGAGCATGGCGGCTACAAAGAGGTTATCGCCAAAATCAGCGGCGACGGCGTTTATGGTCGGCTGAAGTTTGAATCCGGTGGTCACCGCGTGCAGCGTGTGCCTGCGACAGAATCTCAGGGACGCATTCACACTTCGGCCTGTACGGTGGCGGTCATGCCCGAGCTGCCGGAAGCGGAACTGCCGGATATCAACCCGGCGGATCTGCGCATCGACACCTTCCGCTCTTCAGGGGCGGGTGGTCAGCACGTTAACACCACCGACTCCGCTATCCGTATTACTCACCTGCCCACCGGGATTGTGGTTGAGTGTCAGGACGAGCGATCCCAGCACAAGAACAAAGCTAAGGCGTTATCCGTGCTGGGTGCCCGTATCCACGCGGCGGAAATGGCGAAACGCCAGCAGGCGGAAGCCTCTACCCGCCGTAACCTGCTGGGCAGCGGCGACCGTAGCGATCGTAACCGCACCTATAACTTCCCGCAGGGGCGCGTAACCGACCACCGCATCAACCTGACGCTCTACCGTCTGGATGAGGCAATGGAAGGCAAGCTCGATATGCTGATTGAGCCTATCGTGCAGGAATACCAGGCCGACCAGCTGGCGGCGCTGTCCGAGCAGGATTAATGGATTTTCAGCGCTGGTTACGTGAGGCGGCCCGTGAACTTTCAGAAAGTGAAAGCCCGAAGCGGGACGCCGAAATTCTGCTTGAGCATGTGACGGGTAAAGCCCGCACGTATCTGCTGGCTTTCGGCGAAACCGAACTGACAGCTGAACAGCTATCGCAGCTGGAGGCGCTGCTCGCCCGCCGTAAAACCGGCGAGCCGGTGGCGCATCTGGTTGGTGAGCGCGAGTTCTGGTCACTTCCGCTGTATGTCTCAGCGGCGACGCTGATCCCGCGCCCGGACACCGAGTGTCTGGTGGAGCAGGCGCTGGCGCGGTTACCGGCGCAGTCGTGTCAGATCCTCGATCTCGGTACCGGCACCGGTGCGATTGCGCTGGCGCTTGCCAGCGAGCGGCCGGACTGTACCGTGATGGCGGTAGACGTGATGCCTGATGCGGTCGCCCTCGCGCGGCGCAACGTTGAACGGCTGAGGCTGAACAATGTTTCCGTTCTGCGAAGCAGCTGGTTTGCCGCGCTTGAAAGCCGCATGTTCGAAATGATTGTCAGCAATCCGCCCTACATCGACGAAGACGATCCGCATCTCGCGCAGGGCGACGTGCGTTTCGAACCGTTGACCGCGCTGGTCGCTGCGAATCAGGGACTTGCGGATCTCGATCACATTGTGACAACGTCACGGCAACATTTGCTTCCCGGTGGCTGGCTGCTGGTGGAACATGGGTGGACGCAGGGAAAGGCGGTGCGAGCACTGTTTACGCGTGCCGGATACGCCGCCGTGGAAACCTGCCGGGATTACGGCGGCAATGAACGTCTGACGCTGGGGCAGTGGTCATGAGCCTGTTTACGCTGCTAATCTCCGTTCACCTGGTTTCCGTTGCCCTGACCATCGGCTTTTTCATTGTCCGCTACGGGTGGCGCTACAGCAATAATCCGCTGATTAACGCCCGCTGGGTACGTATCGCCCCACACGGTATCGACACAGTGCTGTTCCTTTCCGGAGCCGGGTTAATCTGGAAGACCGGCTATCTGCCATTTACTGATAAAGGCCTATGGCTGACTGAAAAGCTGTTTGGCGTTATCATCTACATCGTTTTGGGTTTTATCGCGCTTGGGCGTCATCGTCCGCGCAGCCAGCAGACAGGGTTTATCGCCTTTCTGCTGGGTCTGGTGGTGCTGTACATCATCATTAAACTCGCCACCACAAGAATACCGTTACTGGGGTAAGTCATGAGGTCCTTAGCCGATTTCGAATTTAACAAAGTGCCGCTATGCGATGGTATGATCCTGATTTCAGAGATGATCCGCGACGATTTCACATCACAGTACGTTTACGCTGAACTGGAAAATCTGGTCAGCCTGGCGCGCGAAGAGATCAATCAGGCACGTCCGCAAGACTGGCAATTAGAGAAGCTGATTGAGCTTTTCTACGGCGAATGGGGTTTCTGCGACACGCGAGGCGTGTATCGCCTGTCTGACGCACTGTGGCTGGACCAGGTGCTGAAAAATCGACAGGGTAGCGCCGTCGCGTTGGGCGCCATTTTACTGTGGGTTGCGCACCGACTGGATATTCCACTGGTGCCGGTCATTTTCCCCACGCAGATGATTTTGCGGGCGGAGTGGCTGGACGGTGAGATGTGGTTAATCAATCCGTTTAACGGCGACACGCTGGATGAGCATACGCTGGACGTCTGGCTGAAAGGCAACATCAGCCCGATAGCGGAGCTGTTCAATGAAGATCTCGATGAAGCCGATAACGCCGAAGTGATCCGCAAGCTGTTGGATACGCTGAAGTCTGCGCTGATGGAAGAGCGTCAGATGGAGCTGGCCCTGCGCGCAAGCGAAGTGCTGTTACAGTTCAATCCGGAAGATCCGTACGAAATCCGCGACCGCGGCCTGATTTATGCGCAGCTCGACTGCGAACACGTGGCGCTGAATGATTTGAATTATTTCGTCGAGCAATGTCCGGAAGATCCGATCAGCGAAATGATTCGCGCGCAGATCAACGCGATCGCGCATAAACACATTACACTGCATTAATCTTAATTCCGATTCACACCTGAATAAGGCGATCCTATGAAACAAAAAGTGGTTAGCATTGGTGATATCAACGTGGCAAACGACCTGCCGTTCGTGTTGTTTGGCGGTATGAACGTACTGGAATCCCGCGATCTCGCTATGCGCATCTGCGAACACTACGTGACTGTGACCCAAAAGCTGGGCATCCCGTACGTGTTTAAAGCCTCTTTTGACAAAGCCAACCGCTCCTCCATTCACTCCTACCGTGGCCCGGGCCTGGAAGAGGGGATGAAGATTTTCCAGGAGCTGAAACAGACGTTTGGCGTGAAAGTGATCACCGACGTGCACGAAGCGTCTCAGGCACAGCCCGTGGCTGATGTGGTAGACGTGATTCAGCTTCCGGCGTTCCTGGCGCGCCAGACTGACCTGGTAGAAGCGATGGCGAAAACCGGTGCCGTGATTAACGTGAAAAAACCTCAGTTCGTGAGCCCTGGCCAGATGGGTAACATCGTCGATAAGTTTATCGAAGGTGGTAACGACCAGGTGATCCTGTGCGACCGTGGTTCAAACTTCGGTTATGACAACCTGGTTGTGGATATGCTGGGCTTCAGCGTAATGAAGAACGTCTCTAACCAGTCTCCGGTGATTTTCGACGTGACCCACTCCCTGCAATGTCGCGACCCGTTTGGCGCCGCGTCTGGCGGGCGTCGTGCGCAGGTGACCGAACTGGCGCGCGCCGGTATGGCAACCGGCCTGGCGGGTCTGTTCATTGAAGCGCACCCGGATCCGGTTAACGCGAAATGCGACGGTCCATCCGCGCTGCCGCTGGATAAGCTGGAGCCATTCCTGAAACAGATTAAAGCGATTGACGATCTGGTGAAGAGCTTCGACGAGCTGGATACCAGCAACTAATAAAAAACCGCTTCGGCGGGTTTTTCTTTGCCCGGCGGCGCTACGCTTGCGCGGGCCTACGGGTTTCGTAGGCCGGGTAAGCGCAGCGCCACCCGGCAAAAAAATTACGCAAATATCGTCATCAGATACGCAATAAACAGCGCCATATGCGCCGCGCCGTTCAGCACATTGGTGCGGCCGGTGGAGAAGGATATCTGGCACAGCAGCAAGGATGCCACCATCACAATCATCTCTGGCGCACCCAGCGCAAACTGCAATTCATTTCCCGTCATAAAGGCAATCAACGTCACCACCGGAACGGTAAGGGAGATGGTCGCCAGAACGGAGCCGAAGAACAGATTCATCGCACGCTGCACCTGATTATTGAGCACCGCTTTCAGCGCTCCCAGGCCTTCTGGCGACAGGATCAACAGGGCCACCAGGAAACCGGTAAAGGCGACCGGCGCGTTCAGTTCAGTTAATAGCGCCTCCAGCGGGTTTGCATTCATCTTGGTGACAGCAATAACGGCAATCAGATGCACGATCAGCCAAACCGTGTGCCACGCGCTGCTGTGGGCCGACGGCTTACCGTGATGCGGGTCATCATCGTCGCCGTCGTCTTCATGCTCGTAAACAAACAGGCTCTGGTGCGTTTTGGTCTGGATCAGCAAGAACACGCCGTACATTGCCGCGGAAATCAGCGCCACCAGCAGCGCCTGGCCGGTGGTGAAGTTTGCGCCCGGCAATGCCATCGGGAATACCAGCACGATAATCGCCAGCGGGAACAGGGCGATCAGATACTGTTTAATGCCAAAAAGGTTCATGTACTGGGTGGCAAATTTGCGGCCACCTAATAAAAGCGAAAAACCGACCAGGCCGCCGGTAACAATCATAATGATGGAGTAGAGCGTATCGCGCATTAACGTTGGTGCGGCGTCGCCGGTGGCCATTAATGCGGAAATTAGACTGACCTCAAGAATCACAACCGAAAGGCTTAAAATTAATGACCCATACGGCTCTCCAAGACGGTGGGCTAAAACATCCGCATGGCGTACCACGCTAAATGCACTGGTTAAAATACCCACCAGAGCCAGAATATTGATCCCCACAACCACTGGCAATGACTGACTGCTTCCCCAGAAGAGCAGCACAGCCAGTGCCAGAACCGGGAAAATGAGAGAGGTCTCCTTGTGGCGGGTCTTTACCGCCTCGTGTGTTGCTGTCATGTGTTTCTCCAACAGTGCAGGTGCTTGTAATTATAGATAGATTTTGAGGGTGTTAAATTAACAGAAAACGGTTAAATACCCTGTATTTTTTACTTAATTTTACCCTTTAATGGGAATTTTCTTCCTGAAGCTTATAATACCTTATTTACACAAAATATTAATTTAATAACAACGCCTTGCGCTCTTAATTAGTTCATTTCTTGCTGTCGGCTGGCACCCTGGCGTATCGTCGTCCACACTTATCTTTTAGCCAAAAGAGAGGTTAACGATGCCATACAAATCGAAAAGCGAATTACCGGATAACGTGCAAAACGTACTGCCTGCCCACGCTCAGGATATCTACAAAGAAGCCTTTAACAGCGCCTGGGATCAGTACAAAGATAAAGAAGATCGCCGGGACGATGCCAGCCGTGAAGAGACGGCGCATAAAGTGGCCTGGGCCGCCGTAAAAAATGACTATGAGAAAGGGGATGATGACAAATGGCACAAAAAGAAATAGCTGCCGAATAATACGCTGCCTCCATTTTGACATTTCAGGCGGTTGAACTGCCGCTGTATTGCATCTGGCCCGCGAATTGCTTATCGTTGCTCAACTGCTGTTAAAATGAACAGCACAGAATGCCGGGAAGGCGCATTAAAGATGTCGCAAGGAAGCATGCAGTGGCGGAGGTGGAATGTGTTAACGCGTGATTTCTTGATGAAGGCAGATTGTAAGACGGCATTTGGTGCTATTGAGGAATCGCTTCTGTGGTCGGCTGAACAACGTGCGGCGTCGCTTGCGGCAACGCTGGCCTGCCGCCCGGATGATGGCCCGGTCTGGATTTTTGGTTACGGCTCTCTGATGTGGAACCCGGCGCTCGAGTTTGTTGAATCGGCAACCGGAACGCTGCCTGGCTGGCACCGCGCCTTCTGTTTGCGCCTGACCGCCGGACGCGGCAGCGCCTGTCAGCCTGGACGTATGCTTGCACTAAAAGAGGGCGGGCGCACCACGGGCGTGGCATACCGGCTGCCGGATACCACGCTGGAAGATGAGCTGACGCTGCTGTGGAAGCGCGAGATGATCACCGGCTGCTATATGCCCAGCTGGTGCAAGCTGGAACTGGACGACGGCCGCACCGTCAACGCGCTGGTGTTCATTATGGATCCGCGCCACCCGCTGTATGAAGCCGACACCCGAACCCAGGTGATTGCCCCGCTGATTGCCGCCGCCAGTGGACCGCTGGGCACTAACGCCCAGTACCTTTTCTCGCTCGATCAGGAGCTGACGCGTCTCGGTATGCAGGACGACTGTCTGAGTGAGCTGGTGGTGAAGGTTAAAGCGCTGCTGGAAGGGAACCCGCTCAGCAATACGCTGCGCCCGGGTTTTGCCTGATAATACGCCCGGCTGGCCGGGCGTTTATGGTTATGCTGCCACGTAACTTACGGAATGTTCGAGCGACTGGCTGTGGCTGTCGATCAGCACATCCCAGGTGCCGGTGTAAGGCACCGTCAGCCAGGCCTTATCATCCTGGACGGTAAGGATATCTGCCTGCGATTGCTTTTGCCCTTTTGTACTCATCAGATGGATGCGGCAACGTTCTGAGCAACGCACCACTACCGTATCCCCGCCAAACAGTTTCAGACTCGTTTTAACTCGTGCCATTTTTTATTTCACCATGACTCCAGCACCGAACTTCGCTGGACTACGCCGCAGCCAGATACAGCAGGTTTATCAATAACTTAGGCGGATTCATCATATGCCGGTGCTTTCTGAAACTTGACCCGGCTTCCATCCGCTTGGCTCCCAACAGGCTCCTGGAAATCGGGTCTTCCGAGGAGTCATCATGGCGAAAATCAAACTCACCAAGTCCGCAGTCGATGCGGCACAAGCCCAAGCGCAGCCAGTCGAACTGCGCGATACCCTGGTTCCTGGCTTCCTGTGCAAGATCACCCCGGCAGGCCGCAAGGTGTTCATGCTCCAGTACCGCACAAACGCCGGAGAGCGGCGCAAACCTGCCTTGGGCCTATACGGAGAGCTGACCGTCGAACAGGCTCGGTCGCTGGCGCAGGAGTGGCTGGCGCAAGTGCGCCGGGGTGGAGATCCTGCCGCAGAGAAGGCTGCAGCGCGTCAGGCACCCACGGTCAAGGAGCTGTGCATCAAGTTCATGGAAGACTACTCCAGCCAGCGTAACAAGCCGAGCACGCAGGAAGGCTACCAGAGCGTCATTGATCGCAACATCATCCCGATGCTTGGCCGCATGAAGGTGCAGGATCTGAAGCGGCCTGACGTGGCTTCGATGATGAAGAAGATGGCGCACAAACCCGCCGATGCGAACCGCACGTTCAGCGTGATGCGCAAGATGTTCAACTTGGCCGAGATATGGGGCTATCGCCCTGACGGCACTAACCCATGCCGCCATGTGCCCATGTACCCGAACGGCAAGGCGACTCACCTCATCAGCGACGAGGAAATGGGCAAGTTGTTTCGCTACCTTGACCAATTGGAGGCGGAAGGCCTGGAGCATGCCGTGATCCCGTTGGCCATCCGCCTGCAATTCGAGTTTGCCGCTCGCCTTTCTGAGATCGTCTCACTCCAATGGGATTGGATTGATCTGGAAAACCGGCGGGTGGTGTGGCCTGACAGCAAGACAGGCGGTATGTCCAAGCCCATGAGCGAAGAAGCCTATCGGCTTCTTTCGACGGCGGCTCGCAATGCTACGACGCCCCATGTATTACCGTCTCCGCGTCACCCTGATCGGCATTTGACCGACGGGGAGTATTACAACGGTTGGAGCCGCACTCTCAAAGCCGCTGGCGTGACGCATGTGGGTACGCACGGCATCCGTCACCGCTCGGCGACGGACATCGCCAATTCTGGCATCCCGGTGAAGGTCGGTATGGCTCTGACAGCCCACAAGACCGTGGCGATGTTCATGCGCTACGTCCACACCGAAGACAAGCCCGTGCGGGAGGCCGCCGAGTTGGTGGCGAACCGGCGCAAGGCGATCACCGGCGCTAAGCAATCCCCTGCGGAGGTGACGGCATGAGCAGGCGCAAGGTGTCCCCCTCTTCACCAGCAGCGCCGAAGGCACTGTTGGGTGACATTCGGGCACTGATTGAGGCTGCGCACCAGCGCGCCGCCTCGGCGGTCAATGCCGAACTAACCTTGCTGTTCTGGCGCATAGGCCAGCGCATCCATACGGAAGTGCTGGCCGGGCAACGGGCCGGGTACGGCGAGGAGATCCTGCCGTCTCTGGCCGAGCAGCTTGTCCGCGACTATGGACGCAGCTTCGCGGACAAGAACCTGCGCCGGATGGTGCAGTTCGCGGCCACTTACCCCAAGGAGCCAATTGTCGTGACGCTGTCACGACAATTGAGCTGGTCGCATTTCGTAGCCTTGCTGCCGCTGAAAGACCCCCTTCAGCGGGACTATTACGCTCAGATGGCGAGCACCGAGCGCTGGAGCGTGCGGACGCTACGCGAGCGCATCGACTCGATGTTGTACGAGCGCACGGCGCTATCCCAAAAACCGGAAGAAACCATCGCGCAGGAGCTGGCGACACTGCGCGATGCAAAGCGCATGACCCCAGCACTGGTCATGCGCGATCCCTACATCCTCGACTTCCTGGGGCTGCGAGATAGCTGGCAGGAAAGCGACCTGGAGGCAGCCATCATCCGCGAAATGGAAGCTTTCCTGCTGGAGCTGGGCGCGGGTTTCTGCTTCGTTGCCCGGCAGAAGCGCATCCAGATCGACGACGAGGATTTCCACCTTGACCTGCTTTTCTACAACCGCAAGCTGCGGCGGCTGGTGGCGGTGGAATTGAAGATCGGCGAGTTCAAAGCAGCCTACAAGGGACAGATGGAGCTTTACTTGCGCTGGCTGGACAAGCACGAGCGGGAGCCGGAAGAAGCCTCGCCGCTGGGGATCATCCTTTGCACCGGCAAGAAGCGCGAACAGATCGAATTACTGGAACTGGATAAGTCAGGCATTCACGTCGCCGAGTACCTGACCAGCTTGCCGCCGCGAGCGGTGCTGGGCGAGAAGCTGCAGCAGGCGACCGAGAGGGCGCGATTGCAGATCGAGCAGCGGGAGCCTGGCGAGAAGTCCTGACAGCAGTATCCGTGCGTCCTGGCGTACCGCCGTCGGGTTCGCGGGCTGCGCCCCGCGCTTCGTGCCGAATCGCAGCCATCCGGCTGCCCCCTGACGCCTTCGGCCCTCGTGGACCTGCGCGCTCCGCTTGCCCGAAAGCCGACTGTGTGACTGGGCGGGTTTAGGCGGTCTTGCTGTTCCCTTCACCGTATCACGGTGTTCTCGCCGTCAATGGCTGCACGCGCCATGCGCGCTTGCGGCACGTTGGCCGTCTGCGACCCCTGACTGCTTGCGCTGCGCCGTGCTGGCCACGGTTCCGGGCAATTCCGCCCGTGCAACCGGAGCACGATCATGTCGCAACTTTCTCTTTCTTCCTTCGATTCCGTTCTGATGGTTCGCAGCGCGCGTGGGCGCTACCAGCCAGCTTCTGCCAATCAGATCCTCGAAGCTGCACGCTTGGTCATCGACCAGAAAATGCCGCGCGGCGAATCCTTTACATCACCGATGGCGGTAAAGGAGTATCTGGGCACCAAGCTGGCGTGCCTGGAGCATGAAGTCTTCGCAGTGCTGTTCCTTGATACGCAGCATAGGCTGATCGAGTACAGCGAGCTTTTCCGGGGCACCATCGACAGTGCATCGGTGTACCCGCGTGAAGTTCTCAAGGAGGCACTGCGGCTCAATGCAGCGGCAGCCATCATTTCTCATAACCACCCGAGCGGGAATCCCGAGCCTAGCGCAGCCGATAAGTCGCTGACGAAGCGACTTCGGGAGGCGCTGGCAATGGTGGACGTGCGCGTGCTGGATCACATCATTGTTTGCGGCACGAGCACAACATCATTTGCAGAGCATGGCTTACTGTGAGTACAGGGGCTTCGGCCCCTTTTTACGATGTTTTTTTGGTTAGGCTCTCTTATAAAAAACCGAGACGCTGCCTCGGATTTTTATATGGGCAAAGGAGGCATCTCGACTCGGTGCGGCGATAGTAGCTCTCTCACAGAGCCCTCCTGCCGGGAATCTTGAGCCATTGCGGGCTGATATGAAGCTTACGCAATGGCTCAATAATGCACTCTTGGCAGAGACTTGATTACGCCAGTGTGACAGGGGTTTCTGTCACCGCTTTTACTGCCCAAGCTTTGCTCGCAATGTTTTATAGAAGTGTCTAGTTGCATCACCTCTGAATACAGTCGTCCCAGACGAAGCTGAGTCCATACTTGCTGTTACCACGCGCCTGGCTGCTTCTTTGGATGTCTCAGCGTATTTATCCAGATCAGAAGTGCTTCTGAGATATGGCCACTTCTTTAAATAATCTGGAAGCTCGATGTTTCCGCCAAATGTAGCAAGAGGAAAGTCCTTTTCCGTTGCAACACCTATTTCCCATGGTACCCACCATGACGCCTTGGTCGCCTCAGAAACAACAGCCAATAGTTGCGTGCATTTATCAAGTTCTTTTCTGACATGCGCAGCAACATCTTCACCATTGTTAAACTTTGGATCAATTACATCTAGGTAGCAGTCAATATTGTGATTATTCTTCAAGTGGCCTTGTATCCTCAAGGCTAATGCCGAGTCCAACTGCTGATGGGATAAAAATATCTTCATGCCCCCTCCTTTGGATGCAATTTACAAACGTTGTTTTTCAGCAAGAAGTCGGTAGTGCTCGCCTAGTACTGTCAATTTGCAGGACTTGCTTTGCATGGCAGCGTGCCACATGTGTGGTGCATTGACAGGCGCAACCAAGTTAAGGCGATTGTATCGCTGGAGTAGCGCGAATTTCCGCGTATTTTCAGGGTCTGGCGGAGGCATGCCGGGATCTCTACCCTTAAGTTCTGGCTCGAACGTAGGGTCAAGCTTGTATTCAAACCCACGTTGAGGGAAAAATTCAGTTATGCGTCTGAGATCATCAAGAGAGATCGGCGGATTGACCTTTCGAAGCGAGACGAATTGCCGGACGTTAGTTTTAAAAATCGGACGTTGTTCCCAAGCCCCCAGGGATTGGTCAACATGTGCATAAATGCTGCCCGGGGTGATGTCTCCAGTAAGGTTGGCCGCCCCTCCATGAAGAGCATCTACCAACAGGGTTGTGAATACGCCCCTACCATTTTCTTCCGTTGCATATTGATCAGCTGCTGAAGCAGTCAGGATCGTCAAACCTTCAGACAAACTGGCAAGCTCTCCTGCGACTGGAGGTGTGCCGGCTATTCCGGAATGGCAGCTATCAAGGATGATTATCTTGTTGCGTGCTGGCGATTTATTTGCCAATGCGAGGACTTCCGACAGCGATAGACCTTCGTCACCACGGCGAGAGTCCGTCGCCAGCAAATATCCTCCAGTTGCTTCAATATGCCCATGACCAGCAAAATAAAAAAGAGCAATATCAGCTTGCGCCTTGAAAAGCTCCTCAACCCGATCTTTTAATAAAGACCGTTCGACGCGATCTGTTGGGCCAGTCCCGGTGAACATTTTGCAATCGAAGTTGACGGAGCCATCCCCATGACGAGCTAGGACAGCTTGCACCGCGTGAGCGTCATCGACACATCCATATAAAGAGCCACCATGCTCGTAATGATTTATGCCAACGATAAGAGCTATGCGCATAACGTCACTCCGCGTATGTCAGAGACCGTTGATAAAGTTCTTTATGGCATCCCATGTCCATACGACAGTGTTTACGCCTTCAATTTTTGTCCTGTCATCGGAATAGGCCCAGATGCCCAGCACCTTTTTCCCCTCCTCACGTGCGCATGCAATCTCCCATTTCTGCCCGCTTGACGCCAAGGAGTTCTTGCTAATCAAGGCGATCACGCCATCCGATCGGCGAATTCGGGTACGGACTTTGTCTTTCCATTCCGACGCATAGGCTTCCTTGACTGACATATCTATGTATTCGAAAGGGGAATTTGTAAGAAGTGATTGACCTTTCAAAAAGTCCCTTTGCCTTTCGTCTTCAATAGCGAATGCAACGAAAATAACTTTCTTGTCTGCCATGTGATCCTCTTTTGCCGAAATGGTGTTGGAGTGCCTGTCGCGATACTTCGTATCGAATGTAACAGATATTTCGATATTAATCGTGTCGGACGCATAAGGCTGAAGGAACAAACATGGCGGGCGTCCCCGGCCCAAAAGCATGGCCGGTCGCGCTGTCGTGCCGCGCATCGAGCCTCGTTGCACGAGTCTCGCCCCTGTTCGGGCTTCCATCGTTCCCTCGCTCCGCTCGGCTGACGCCTACGGCCCGGCTTCCAGCTTCGGGCCTGCGCGCTTCGCTTGCGTGCGGTCTGCACATCGTGGCGGCCGTTGCCATGTCCAGCCGTCTCTCCTGACTCCATCACCTTGCTCGCGACTGTAGCCCGTGGCCGCGTGCCATCAAGGCGCGCCAGGCCGTGTCCTCGGCTGCGCCTGCGGGCCGCACCAACCTGTCGCTTTTCTCCTTGACGGCCCACGTCCGTGGGCTCCTGACCGTCGCGGGCGATGAACTCAGGAAAGACGGTGGCAACAGGGCCAACCGGGTTCCTCGTGCCAACCGCACCGAACAGCCGAAAGGCTGGGCTCCGAATCTAGGAATCCGGTGTGCGGTTTGAACAGCAAACCCTTTTCGTCAGGAGAAAGACCATGCTTGCATCCCGTTTTGCTTCCCGTTCCCCGGTACTGCGCAGCGATTCCCCGCTGTCCGATGACCAGATTCACCGCGTGGCCCCGTCCATCTTTGCGGAAGCCCCCCACGAAAGCCGTTCCCAGCGTTACGCCTATATCCCCACCGCCACGGTGCTGACCGAACTGCGCAAGGAAGGGTTTCAGCCTTTCATGGTGACGCAGACCCGCACCCGCCACGAAGACCGGCGCGACTACACCAAGCACATGATCCGGCTGCGCCATGCCAGCCAGATCAACGCCCGAGGCGAAGCCAACGAAATCATCCTGCTGAACTCGCACGATGGCACCAGCAGCTACCAGATGCTGGCCGGAATGTTCCGTTTCGTGTGCAGCAATGGGCTGGTGTGCGGCGATACCGTGGCCGATGTGCGCGTGCCGCATAAGGGCGACGTGGCCGGACAAGTGATCGAAGGTGCCTATCAGGTGCTGCACGGGTTTGACCGTGCGCTGGAATCCCGCGAATCCATGCAGGCCATCACGCTGGACGAAGGCGAGGCCGAAGTATTCGCCCGCGCCGCGCTGTCGCTCAAGTACGACGACCCGGATAAGCCCGCACCCATCACCGAATCGCAAATCCTGATGCCGCGCCGGTTCGACGACCGCCGCCCGGACTTGTGGAGCGTGTTCAACCGCACCCAAGAGAACCTGACCAAAGGCGGTTTGCATGGGCGCAGCGCCAACGGACGCCGCCAGCAGACCCGCCCCGTGCAGGGCATTGATTCCGATATTCGCCTCAATCGCGCTCTGTGGCTGCTGGCCGACGGCCTGCGCCAGTTGAAAGCCTGATTCCCCTGCGCGGCAGGGGCAGGCAGCAACCCTTGCCGCGTCATTCGCTGCTGCATTCCATCATCGCAAGGAGTTTTCACCATGAACGCCATCAACCACACCGAAGCCCAAGCCATCCACGCCGCAGCCAGCGCCGCGCCTGCCGTGCTGCTGGAAGCCGCCGACCCGAGCAAGAATCTGATTCTTGTGCCGCTGTCGCGGCTGGTATCGCGCCCTACGGGCCGCAACGTGCGCAAGACCCCGCGCATGTCGATTCCTGAACTCGCCGCCAGCATCCAGCGTGTCGGCCTGCTGCAAAACCTGATCGTCACCGCGACCACTGATGGCGAGCGTTACGAAGTCGTGGCCGGAGGCCGTCGCCTTGCCGCTCTCAAGCTGCTGGCGAAGAAGCGCCGCATCAGCAAAGAATGGGATGTGCCTTGCCTGCTGGTGGCCGATGGCACCGCCCGCACCGCCAGCCTGACCGAGAACGTGCAGCGCGAAGCCATGCACCCCGCTGACCAGTTCGAGGCATTCGCCGCGCTGGTGGCCGAAGGCCGACCCATCGAGGACATAGCCGCAGATTTCAGCGTCACACCGCTGGTGGTGCAGCGCCGCCTGAAACTCGCCAACGTGTCGCCGCGCCTGCTGGCCGACTACCGGGCCGAGGCCGTGAGCCTTGACCAGTTGATGGCCCTTGCCATCACCGACGACCACGCCGCGCAGGAAGCCGCGTTCTACGATGCGCCGACATGGCAGCGCAGCCCGCATAACCTGCGCGACCGCCTGACCGAGCGCGAGATTGATGCCCATCGGCATCCGTTGGTGCGCTTCGTTGGGCTGGACACCTACGAGGCCGCAGACGGTGGCATCCGCCGCGATCTGTTCGCGGAGGCCGATAGCGGCGTGTATCTGACCGATGCCACGCTGCTGGAACGGCTGGCGCAGGACAAGCTGGCCAGCCTTGCCGCCGAGGTGAAGGCCGAAGGCTGGGCATGGGTGGATGCCACCACCGGCACGACCTATGCCGACCTGCAAGCCTTCCAGCGCGCCCCGAGACAGCGCCGCAGCCCGGATAAGTGCGAAGCCCAACGCATCGAGAAGCTGCAAACCAAGATGCAGGCGTTGGCCGAGGCCGTGGATGCCGCCCTGGACGCCGACGATGAAGACAAGGCCGATGCCTTGCAGGAAGAAGGCGAACACCTGGGCGAACAGTTGCAGGCGCTGGAAGATGGCTTGCTGGACTACGGGGAAGCCGTCAAAGCTGCCGCCGGTGCCATCGTCACCATCGACCGCAACGGCGAGGCCGTGATTCATCGTGGCCTGCTGCGCGAAGCCGAGGCCAAAGCACTGCGCACGCTTGAACGGCTGCGGCAGGGTTTCGGCAGCGAGGGCGAAGCTGGGAACGACGACACAGGCGAGCAAGCCGACGACGCCCCCAAGCCCGCCGCCATGTCCGACCGGCTGGCGCAACGCTTGAGTGCCCACCGTACCGCCGCGCTGCAGATCGAAGTGGCCCGGCATCCGCAGGTGGCGCTGGCCGCACTGGTGCATGGCATGGCGCAGACCGTTTTGCAGGGCAGCTACTACGGCCACGATCTGCCGCTGGGCGTGAAGCTGACCCAGCAAGATCGGCTGGAAGGCATGGCCCCGGACTGGCCGGAATCGCCCGCCGCCGTGGCACTGCGCGAACTGCAACAGGTAGCGGGTGAAGCCTTGCCGGAGGACAGCGCCGAACTGTTCGCCGCACTGCTGGCGAAGCCGCAGGATGAACTGGTTCGCCTGCTGGCCGTATGCGTGGCATCCACGGTCGATGTGGTGACACCCCGCGCCACGCAGCACCAACCGGGCGCCGAACTGGCGCAGGCCGTGGCGCTGGACATGGCGGCATGGTGGCAACCGACCGCAGACGGCTATTTCCAGCATGTGCCGAAGGCCGCGACTCTGGAAGCAGTGGGCGAATTCGCACCGGAGCACGTCACCCGGCTGGCGAAGTTGAAAAAAGGCGACATTGCCAGCGAAGCCGAGCGGCTGGCCGATGGCACCGGCTGGATGCCTGCCATCTTCGCCGCCGAAGCCACGCAGCAGACCGTGCAGGAGGTGGTGACGGACGAGGCAGTCGAAGCACCGAATGAAGTCGCCGCCGTGGCGGATGAGCAGACGCGAGCCGAGGCATTGGCCGCTTGACCCCGCACCACAGATAGCGCCCCGGTTCCTTTGCGGGGCGCTATCATGCCGAGGACTCCCCCCATGAGCCACGACACCACGAACCGCCCGCGCATGGCCGCGACTTACGCCCCCGGCACGGTACGCGCCCGCCGCTGGCATGGCGATAGCGACGTGCGCGGCTATCGTCCGCCTCGCGGCTGGACAGCCCGTGCCGACCTGACCGACCTACACCCCATTACGGGCCGCGCCTTGCCGCGTGCCGTGTGGTGGATCATCGAAACCAAAGAATAGGAAGCCCCCCGCGCCCAAGCCGTTCCGTCTTGGGCGCGGGGAATGCCGAAAATCCGGGCACGGCGGTGGCCGCGCCCGGTTTCAAGGCTCAAAGCCAAAACGCCCCTTTGCCGCCTTCGGTCAGGCGGTAAAGGGGCCGCGCACAAGTCGCCTTGTGCGCAAAAGCCATTGAGGCCATGCAAGTGCAGCGGCGCACGCGCCGCCGACATTCCGACAGCACCTCGCCGCAATGGGCGGCGCTTGTGGGCCTACGCCCCGGCTTGCTGCGGCAGGTTGCTCGAAAGCGTGCCGTGCTCGACGCTGGCGGTTCTTTGCCTGTACGTCACGAAGGACGGTTCACCGACACGCCACATAGCCTCGATTTGGAACTTCCACGCCACGCATCAAGCATGTGGCCGCAAGTTGTGGCAGGAGCGCTCGTACCTTGTTGCTGGGGCATTGACCTGGCCGCGTCAGGGAACAAGCCGGTGAAGTTGTCATGCGAGGATGCCGAGTCGGCCATGTTTCCATTCGGGAGCGGGCGGCCCGTGCGTCCTTGTCTTGTTGCGAATCCTGGCGGTGGCGCGGCTGCGCCTTGGGCTTTATGACCGCAACCTGGAGGCGAAAACAATTTCCCCTGCGCTGCGCGCATTCCTCGCGGCACAAATTCTTTTCGCTTCCAGGCGCTCCACTGCGTTGCGCCCGCAAGCGGTGCAGCCAGCCCGTCCCCCGCCGGTCGGATCACAACAGGACGCGATGGGCGCGAACCCTGTTCAATCGAAAGGAAATTCATCATGGCAAACATCGGCACCTTCACCGCAGAGAAAGACGGTTTCACCGGCACGCTTCGCACTCTGACACTCAATGTCAAGGTCAAGCTGGTTGCCAACCCCAAGGGCGAGAACGAAAGCGCACCCGACTACCGCCTGCAAGCGGCTGGCCACGACATCGGCGCAGCGTGGAAAAAGACCAGTGAGGCCGGACGCCCTTATGTGTCCGTGACCCTTGATGATCCATCGTTCCCTGCAACGGTCTATGCCCGCCTGATCGAAAACGAGGATGGCACGCATGCCCTGATCTGGTCACGCAGCAAGCCCAAGGCGGCGTAACCACCTCAGCGCCTCGCCCACTATGGCGAGGCGCTTGGCCTACCTGCTCACTTCATTGGGGGTCAGCGAATTTACCAAACACCTGCAAGACAGGCGCCAGCACCAACTGGCCCACGGAATAAAGGCCCGGCCCTCTGCCCATGAGTTCCGCAATTCGTTCCTCGTGGAGTACGCCTGCCGCGCAGTCTTGCTCCATCTGTGCAACCAATGCGGCTTTGGCCAGGGCCAACGTGGCCTCTGCCTGCTGCGATAGGCCGCTCGCTGATTGAGCGTCATACGCAATCAGGTTATCGAGCACTGGGGTAATATTTTCCATGCCGCCTTTGACCATTTCCGCCCGTAAGCCTTCAACGACAGCAGTGACCAAGCGCCAAATTTGCTGTGGTTGCTGGTCAAGTTCCTTTTCGATCAGTGTTCGCGCCTCAAATAGCGACAACGTGGAACATGGCGCGAGCGCCGTACTCATGGTGCGCGCCAGCTTGAGGAGTTGATGTTCTTCCAAGCGTTCCAGCAGGTTTGCGAACGCACGCTGTTGCGTGCCGTCGGCGAGCGCATTCGCAAGCCCTTCGGTAGCGTGTTCCGGCACTTGAACGCGGCTTGGCGCTAAGAGCACCTGATGTTTGTCGATATCGTGTGGCGGATGCTCCGCGAGAGGATCAATGTCCACTGTCACTTCGCGCGTGGCGGAACCCTGCGGTGCCGTGCCCAGGTGTACGGAAAAGTTTAAAGCGGAGAACAGCGCGACACGGCCGTAAATTTGGCCGTCGAAGCCATCAACGCCGACCGTCACTCGATGCCCAAATTCAAACTTGTTGGCGCGCGCTCCGGCGGGCGGGCTGAAATCCCACCAGATCGGTGCCGTGCCTCCAAAGGGCTCCAGCGCAACCGTCACCGCCGCGCGTGCTTTGATCAATTCCTCGCGCTCTTCCGGCTGCTGTTCGCAGCCGCCCAGCGCTGCGACCTTGGCGATGGCTTGCGTGTAGTTGATGAAGTTGAAAAGCGTCCCTGATCGCGCGAGCTCTGGGAATTCCTGCGCGAAGAATGTCTGCGTCATGTACGCGATGGCGCCCAGACCACAGGCACCGCCAAATTTGCGCTTATGGTGAATGGAGCCGGTGATATACGGCCGAGCGGAGGGCTTCGACAAGGGTGTCCACTCGTGTCCATCGTCCTCCATCTTGTTTGCGAACTGTTTGACGGACTGCTGGTTGGGAAATGCCAGATGCAACTCTTCACCTTCGCCAACTGCTGTGCGGGAGATGATACGGGGCTTCGTGAATTTGATCTCCTTGGCAGAGATCGAAACGGTCTCTCCCGTCAGCGTATGCTCGCCATAGGCAGTTTTGGGGTGCTTGGAGTGATCCGGCCGAACGCCCAAGTATGCATTGAGGAAGTCGAGCTGCTCGGCAATCTCATTGACGAGACCCGAATAGCTGTTGTCGTGCTTGGGGCAATAGATGCCGGAGTTGACCCGCCGGCCTCCAAGAGACGCCGGAAAAACGTGCTCCCCAGAGCCTGCGGCCTGTCCGCACACGATGCATGTCTTCGCCATTGAGTTCCTTTCCAAAGTTGCACCACGCCAAGCGAAGCTATGCGATGCAGAGTCAATTAGGTACTTCGCCCAGGACTTCTTCAACGGCCCCCATCAAGTGGGCGACGCTGAGCCCCAGCGCACGCGCGATCTTGAAAATAATCGCCAGCGTGGGCATGTGTTCGCCGCGCTCAATCTTGCCCATGTGAGAACGCTCGATACCGGCTTGATGTGCCAAGGTTTCCTGCGCCACGCCTTGCTCGACCCGCAGTGCGCGCACCGCCGCGCCGAAGGCCTGGGCCAGCTCGGCGTCGAAGGTGGTGGAGCCGGCCGGTCGGCCGCGCTGGACGGTTCGCTTCTGCATAGACAGAAGCGTCGATTCACAGCACAATTAAAACCACGTTATATTTAACTCATTCATCCAATATCAACTGTTTTTGTGCCTTTACTGAAAACCGCATCGGCGGCTTTCTTCAAAAGCGGAGAGCCTGTTCCGTGTCTTTCCTGACTTCCGTGCATGTGCCTTCGTGTTTCTACGTCTCTGCGGATACGTGGGGTTGCGCATTGGTGCTTTCGTGGGAAGGCGTGAAAGCGTCTCTGATGCTTTGTGTATCCGTGGAAGTGCAACCATGACCGCGCTCATCACCGCCAACGAGCGCACGCACTTGCTGGCCAACGGCCACGCCCGCGCCGCCGGGCAGGACACCGACCCGCTGCCTGTGGTGCGCCTGTTCACGCCAGATGCGCATGCCACTTGGCTGCTGGCTTCGCTCGACCCAGCCGATGGCGATACTGCCCACGGCCTGATCGACTTGGGGATTGGCATGCCTGCACTGGGAACGGTGAAGCTGTCCGACCTGGCCGCCATCGTCGGGCCGCGCCAGCAGTCCGTGATGCGGGATCGCTACTTCCAGCCGGTGCGGCGGCTGTCGGAATACCTGCGGCTGGCCGAAGACAACAGCTCGATCACCGATTGAGGGCCACCGCGAAACGGTGGCGCAATGTGTCTATTTCGGTCTGGTCTGTGACCCGTTAGGTCTGAATCGGCAGTGTTGCACCGCAGTGGTGCGTGCCAGATCGAAACGGTCATGATGCCTGGCGCGGGCTGCGGCAAGCTGACCGACGCGGCATGCCATTGGAGTGCGTTGCCGCCGTCGCACTCGGACGATTTCAGCAACGCATCGGAGTTCATCGGTCTTGACACTGCCAGTTTACGCTTCACCCATGACGTTTTGACGATGGCCTCGTAGCACGCCGTTTCGCCGTGGCGACGCATCCCCAGCACAGGGAGGTTGCCTCATGGCTGATCGCAGTGCCGAGCCGTGGTATGCCACGGCGGCCTATCTCTATGTTCTGCATTTGGATGGCCCGGCGCTGGCCTGGGAGTACCTGCGCCGTCATCCAGACTATCGGCACGACTGGCTGCGCTATCGTCGCCAACCGGATGCTGCCGGGCATTGGGGGCTGCGCCTGCTGGAAGATCCCGCCCTGGATGCGCGGGACGCGCACCCGGCCTGGTTCCCCGATCACGATGCCGTGGTGCAGCTCTACCCCGACGCCGATCCGCCGCCCGATGCCTTGTGCTTTGAGTTCTGGAAGCTGCCGGGCCACAAACACCTGATCCATGACGGCAAGCGCCTGGTGCTGGTGGCGCGCTGGCCCGGCTGCTGCCTGCGTTTCGTTCTCGCACCAGGCTTGGCTGATGGCATGGCGTACGCCTATGCCATCCGGGCCTGCGCCGCGCCTTGCGAACGCTATGCGGCCTTGGCGAGCGAATTGAACAAGATCGCCGTAGCAGCCGGTGCCGTACCTGCGGCGACCGTCCGGCCACGTCCGTCGCTGTCCGCATTGCTGGAACTGCACACGCTTCAGGCGCTGGACGCAACCCTGGCGGGTGCGTCCTTGCGGGAGGTGGCCGAAGGGCTGTTTGGTGTGGATGCCGTTGCCGCCGACTGGCACGCCGACAGCGCTCTGCGCGCCCGCGTGCGGCGGCTGGTGCGACGGGGCGATGGGCTGATGCGCGGCGGTTATCGCCGTCTGGCACAGCTTCCGGCTGTCACTTCGCATGAGGGGGGACGTTTCGCATCCCCTGCAGAACGTCCCTGAGCAAGAGTCCCAAGTTTCTTGAGACTGCCTCCATCCGGCTGCGCTGTGTGGCCGGGCTTGATGGAGGTACATCCCATGCGACCCGCTCCCTTGTGGCCTGCCGCCGCTCCCGTTGCCACACCCGCACAACCCCAGCGCTATCTCACCAACGATGAAGCTGCCGATTACCTGCGCCTGTCACCGCGCACGCTGGAGAAACAGCGCGTCATTGGTGGTGGCCCGAAGTTCCGCAAGTTCGGTCGCCGTGTCATGTACGCCGTGGCCGACCTCGATGCCTGGGCGGAAACGCGCAGCTTCGAGACCACTTCCGACCCCGAATATGCCGAGCACCACTCGGCTGACAGCCGTGCGCGCTGATCGGCGCATCGCCGGTGGCCATCTCCATGTCCCGCCCACCAGGGCACGCCTTGCAGCAGCGCGAACAGCTCGACCTGTTCCGAGCTCTGCCGGGCGAGGACATGGCACCGCGCGATGCCCAGGACTTGATGGCTTATCCGTTCTTCTCGCTGGCGAAGTCGCGGCGCACCGCGCCGATCGACTTTCGCAGCGGCAACATCACCATTCGCGTGGAAGGCACGCAGGAGCATGGCATTGCCACGATCTGGGATGCCGACATCCTGATCTGGGCGGCCAGCCAGATTGTCGAAGCCAAGGACGCGGGCATCCAGCCCTCTCGGCGGATGCAGGCCACGCCCTACGAGATCCTGCGCTTCATCGGGCGCGGCAAGTCGCTGCGCGACTACCAGCGTCTCAAGGCCGCGCTCGACCGGCTGCAATCGACCACGGTGGCCACGTCCATCCGCGAAACGACGGGAAGGCGCTTGCACCGCTTTTCGTGGATCAACGAATGGAAGGAACTGGCCGATGCCAACGGCACACCGCTGGGCATCGAACTGATCCTGCCGGACTGGTTCTATGCCGGCGTGCTGGACGCCGCCCTGGTGCTGACCATCGACCCGACGTATTTCCGCCTCACGGGCGGCATCGAGCGCTGGCTGTACCGCCTGGTGCGCAAGCATGGCGGGAGGCAGGAATACGGCTGGCAGTTCGACTTCCGGCATCTGCACCGCAAGTCGGGCAGCAGCACGCGGTTTTCGGATTTCGCCTACGACTTGCGGGCGCTGGTTGCCCGGCAATCGCTGCCGGGCTACGAGCTGGGAATCGTGCGGATTCCCGAGGACGACATGGAATTGCTGACCTTCCGGCCCGTGCCGCAGACGGCACGGGGATAACAGCGGGACAAGCTGTGGATGGGGTCGTGCTATCAGGAGTAAGGGGTGTCGTGCTATCAGGAGTACGCCTATCGTGCTATCAGGAGTACGAAAACGCCGGAAAGCCAGTAACGGCGCGGGTTTGCGATCCCTCTAACATTACTAACTTAAATTCTCTAACTATTGATAGAGAAACAGCATTGCGGTGGACAAGTGCCGCAGGCCGAAAAACCGGCCAGGAAAAGCCGCAAAAATCACCCCGTTCGGCACGGCAAAAACAGTCCGGTCTTCCAAGCTGGAGGGCCGCGCCATGATCGTTGCCTTGCTCAACCAGAAAGGCGGTGTCGGCAAGACCACGCTCGCCACGCACATCGCTGGCGAACTGGCGCTGCGCGGCCAGCATGTCGTCCTGCTGGATGCCGATCCGCAGGGTTCCTCACTGGACTGGACGCAGCGCAGAAGCCAGCAGGGCTTGCCCCGGCTTTTCAGCGCAGTGGGCCTGGCACGCGAAACACTGCACCAGGAAGCCCCAGAACTCGCCAGACGGGCCGATCACGTCATCATCGACGGGCCACCCAGGATTGCCGCCTTGGCGCGTTCTGCGCTGCTGGCGGCCGAACGGGTGCTGATCCCGGTACAACCCAGCCCCTACGACCTGTGGGCCAGCGCCGAGATGGTGGCGCTGATCCGTGAGGCCCAGGTGTTCCGGCCTGCGCTAAGCGCGGCCTTCGTCATCAACCGGCGCGTCAGCACAACGGTAATCGGGCGCGAAGTACGACAAGCCTTGGCCGAACAGCCGTTGCCAGCGCTGCGCAGCGAGGTGCGCCAGCGCATCGTCTTTGCCGACAGCGTGGCTGCGGGTCGATTGGCGCGGGAGACGGCCCCCGATAGCGCGGCGGCGCAGGAAATCACCGCGCTGGTCGATGAGCTGCTGCGGTGGCCGTCATGAGCGACAACAGCAACCCACCCAACAGAAAACGCCCGGCCAAGCGGGTCGGCATCGGCGCGCGTCCGCCCGCCAATCCGCACGCCGAGGCTTGGATTCGACAGGGCGACGCGGATGCGCTCAACAAGGGCGACCTCTACACCGCTCGCCTGACCCTCGACATCACGCCCGCCATGCGGGCGCGCATCAAGGTGTCGGCCTTCACGCAAGGCGTGACCGTGGCCGACTTGCTGCGCGGTTTGCTGGAGCGCGAGTTTCCAGAACACCGCAGGGAGAACACGCCATGACCACATCCTCATTGTCTGCTGCCGCACCTGCCGCCATCGCGGCCACGGCTGCGCGCACATCACCTTCCAGCCAACCCGCCAGCGCGCCGTTGACGCGCGTATCGCTCGCCTACATCGAACCACGTTTCAAGCTCTACCTGCGCTTCGGCCAACCAGCGCGCACGCTCCAGCTAGATCGCTGGCGGCGCTGTGCCATGTTCATGCCGGGTGCAATGCTCTGCCGCGTTCGTTGGCAGGCCAACGACTACGGCACGATCCGCTGGCAGCTCATGGTGATGCAGGCTGCTACACCGCTTGATGCCGTGCAACGCATCCCCGGCGTGCAGCCAGGCGCGTGCCTGCTGCTGCATGCCGAAGGTGACGCCAATGTGCGTGCTGTGCTGGAACGCATCGACGGCATTGAGGCGCTGGGTATCTCTGCCATCGACGTGTCGCCCGCGTACTGGCGCACGCTCGCCAACCGGCTCGCCGCGCATTCGCCGCTGCCCGAATACACCGCCGAGCGGCACGCCGCCTGGCTGGCCGGGAGGGCGCCGCCATGACGGCCCATCCCACCACCGCACACACACACAAAGCCGCGCCGCTTCCTCGCTCGCGCCTGCGTGCTCGCCTCGTGCTGGCGAGCTTCGCCGCCGTCGGTCTCGCTGCGCTGGCCTGGGCGGCTTTCGTGCAGCCGCTGCCGCGCTTGATCTACAACCCGTCTGACAGCGTTCCGGTCGGCTGGTATCGCGTCGATCCGCAGCGCCACGGCGCCGATTCGCTGCCGCGTCCCTTGTCCGTGGGCAGCGTCGTCCTGACCACATTGCCGCCAGATGTAGCTGCGCTCGCTGCGCAGCGCGGCTACCTGCCGACTCGCGTTCCGCTGCTCAAGCGTGTGGGCGCGGTCGCGCCGCAACACGTCTGCATCGTCGCTGGTCAGGTACGCATCGACGGCGTGCCGATGGCCGCTGCGCTGCCTGCCGACCGGCTGGGCCGGCCGTTGCCATCCTTGCAGCTTTGCCGTCGCCTTGAGGCGGGCGAACTGTTCCTGTTGAGCGTGACCAATCCGGCATCGTTCGACAGCCGGTATTTCGGGCCGGTCAGCGCATCCGCCGTGATCGGCGTTGCGCATCCGGTCTGGATGGAGGCACGCCCATGATGGCCGCCAATTCACTGCACGTTGCCGTGCCTCTTGTCGTGCTATCAGGTGCGTCGTTCTGCAGGTCTTCGGCGTGCCGTCGCGCGTGCAGTGCGCGTGCATTCGCACCGCACTTCGCGCCGCCTTCAGCGCAGCCGTCCAACGTGCAGACGTCTTGCTTCGAACGCGCCTGGCCTGCGGCTCCAGGCTTGTCCACCTGCGCGTTCGCCGGCGGGTTGGCTGCGGGTGCAGCAGCGCCGCCGGGCCGACGATGCCCGGAGCGGGAGCGAAGGGCAACGGCGGAAGGCAAGACAAAAGGACGCGGCACCGGGCCGCGTCGAAGGCCTGTCTGCACATGGGGGTGGCGCGGCACGGAGCGGCTTTGCCGCCGTGCCGCGTGGGGCGCGAGGCCCGCGCCAATGCAGGCATGTCCGCGTGCTTCGCACGCCCGGAGACGCCGGAGCTTGCCAGGGGCGCTGCCATGACCGACCGCCGCGACGACGATTTCCGGGTGCGCCCTGGCGCGCCGAAGAACCGAGGCAAAGGCCAGGGCCGGAGCTTCGTTTCCAAGGTGCTCAAGCGGGCTGGCAAAGCCAGCGGCGGCAAGTCGGCGGTGCGCCGTCCTGTCGCTGGCGGGAGCGGCCAGCACGCGGGCCAGCGGCCCGGCTCACGGCTTGGGCGCGGCCATACGGCAGCGCGCTTCGCAGGTGCAAAGCTGACACCCATGTCACGGCGCGTGACCGTCAAGACGCTGCTGGTCAACCAGCGCAACGCCAGCCCGCAGTCGCTCGCCAAGCACCTGCGCTACATCGAGCGCGACGGTGCCGGCCGGGACGGCGAGCCGGGCCGTGCCTACGGGCCGCAGACCGACCATGCCGACCTCGATGCCTTCAAGAAACGCTGCCAGGACGACCGACACCATTTCCGTTTCATTGTTTCCCCGGAAGACGGAGCCGAGCTGCACGACCTGCGCACCTACACCCGGCACCTGATGAACCGCATGGAGGCCGACCTGGGAACGCGGCTGGATTGGGTGGCGGTCGATCACTGGAACACCGACAACCCGCACACGCACCTGATCGTGCGCGGACGCGACGATACCGGCAGAGACCTCGTCATCGCGGGCGACTACATCGCCCACGGCTTCCGCCATCGCGCCGCCGAGCTGGCGACGGAATGGCTGGGGCCGCGCACCGAACTGGAGATCCAGCAGACCTGGCAGCGCGAGGTGAAGCAAGAGCGGTGGACGAGCCTCGACCGCACGTTGCAGCGCGAGGTCGGCGAGGATGACCGGGTGCGGATCGAACGCTTCAACGAACCGACGTTGCAACGCCAGCGCCTGCTACTGATCGGCCGGCTGCAACGCTTGCAGCGGCTCGGCCTGGCCGACGAGGTGCAGCCCAGCACCTGGGCCATCCATGCCGACGCTGAGAAGACCCTGCGTGCCCTGGGCGAGCGTGGCGACATCATCCGCACCATGCAGCGCGCCATGAGCGGCCAGCCGCGCGAGCTGGCGATATTCGAGCCGGCCGACGACGGCCGTACCCTCGTCGGCCGCGTGGCCGCCAAGGGGCTGGCCGACGAGCTGCACGACCGCGGCTATCTGGTCATCGACGGCGTGGACGGCAAGGCCCACTACGTCGCTTTGAACGCCCGCGACGAACTGGCGAGCTACCCCACCGGCGCGGTGGTGGAGGTGCGTGGTTCCGCCGAGGTACGGGCGGCGGACAAGAACATCGCCGCACTGGCGAGCGATGGCCTGTACCGTACCGATCATCACCTGGCGATCGAGCAAGGCCGAGCCAAGCCCGGCCGCGACCCGCAGGAAGTCGTCGCGGCCCACGTCCGACGGCTGGAAGCCCTGCGCCGGGCCGGCATCGTGGAGCGCGTGGCGGAAGGGCTATGGAAAGTGCCGGACGACCTATCCGAGCGTGGGCGCCAGTACGATGCGCAGCGACTGGGCGGCGTGGCCGTGGACCTGAAATCTCACCTGCCGATCGAGCGGCAGGCCCGCGTGATCGGCGCCACCTGGCTCGACCAGCAACTGATCGGCGGCGGCCGGGGATTGGGCGACCTGGGCTTTGGTGGCGATGCCAAGCAAGCCTTGCAGCAGCGCGCCGACTTCCTCGAAGAACAGGGGCTGGCCCAGCGGCGTGGGCAGCGGGTGATTCTCTCCCGGAATCTGCTGGAAACGCTGCGCAATCGGGAGCTGGCGCAGGCCGCCCAGCACATTGCCGCCGATAGTGGGTTGGAGCATCGGCACGTCACAGACGGGCAGCGCGTAGCCGGCATCTACCGGCGCTCGGTCATTCTCGCCAGCGGTCGCTATGCGCTGCTCGATGACGGCATGGGGTTCAGTCTGGTGCCTTGGCGGCCGATAATCGAGCCACGACTGGGGCAGCAGATCGCCGCGACTGTACGCGGCGGCGGTGTGTCATGGGAGGTTGGACGGCAACGAGGTCCTGGGATTGGATAGGGGCCGTAGGCTGTCGTACCGAGTTAAGGTGTCGAGCAGCGTTCTGGCCCTAGCTTCTGTGCTCCGTTAAGGCGACTAGTCTGTGCTTATCGCCGACGCTGTGGGTGCATGGTTGCTTGCCGATTCCGGTGCAACTCGCAAACGCGCTGCCCCGACCTGAACTGCCCATTCAACGATCTGCCCGGCCAACACGTCTGTCGCGACACCGAACGCGCTCACCACATCTGCCTCTCGCTTGCTGCCTGTAGCTTGGATTGCTTCGAAGCGTCTACTGGCAATAGCAGTCCGTTTGGCCGGATCGACCAGTTGCACATCGAGCCGAACCCGAACCGCGGCGATCGCTTCAGTGCCGCGGTATTCGAGCTGGAACGCCCGTAGCGTACTGCGCAACTCCATATCGGCGCTCATTGGCGTGCTATCGGTAATCACCGAAGTCGACCGGCCATCGCGCATGAAGGCTTCGACGATTCGGTCGCGTAGCAGCACCGGTGCGGGGTCGGCCCAACGCACTCCTTGCCAAGCCGACAAGCGACCATCGGGCTGCGCAATGAAAAGCCGCTCCGAATCCAGGACGCGACTACTCTCAGGGGCGTAGACGCGCAGCGCCCCAGGTCCAGGAACGGCGCGTGGCGTACTCTCCGCCTGGGCGATGTGATAGTCGGGCAGTTTGTAGGTGACCATTGGAGCTGTTTTGGGAAGCACACTGCACGCGGACAAGCCGAGTACTAGCGTCATAGTCGCGGCAGCGACGGGAATCATCCTGGCGGAAGTGTTCACGGCTTGGTTTCCTCAATGTTCTCTCCACCGAGCAGGTATTGCGCCGGATTGCGATCCAGTCGGCGCAGCACGGTGTTTAGATTGGCCAGCGCCTGCTGGAGTTCGTGCATGGCAGGGCCTGTGGCGGCCATGCCTTGGTTCAGCGATTCCTGATTGTTTTGCAGTAGCGTCTCAACCCTGAAAGCGGCGCGTTCGAGGGATGCCGTTGCATCACGCGTGTTCACCATGATTTGCTTACCATCGTTATTTAGTAGCAGGTTGGCATCGCGAAGAGTGCTATTTGCTTGGCGCACGGCAGCTGTCGATTCTCTGCTTGCTTCGGTCAGATTGCTGATTAACGTCGCGATCTCGGCCCTCTGGTCAGCGACCGCGCCCGTAGTCTGTTCGAGATTCACTAGACTGCGGTGCACAAGAGCCAAATTCTCCTTCGACAGTAACTCCTGCGTGCGCAGCAAGATGCCGTTGAGTGTCGTCATGCTGTTACCCTCGCCGGAGACCAGGGATGCCATCGCCGAACGTGGCGCGAGGATCAACGGTTCCTCGTCCTCTTTCCGATCCAGCAATGGCACGTTTGGCCCGCCGTCGCTCAACTCGATCACCGCGTTGCCGGTAATTCCCGTGATGACCAATTCAGCGCGGGTATCCTGCCGGACCGGGATGGTGGCATTGATACGCACGCGCGCTATCGCCCGCCTTGGGTCACGCGGCGAAAGAGAAAGTGCAACGACTTCGCCAATCGTGATTCCGCTGTACTGAACCTGGCTGCCGGGCGTAAGCCCGGTCACTGGCTCATCGAACATGATCCGGTAATACTGGTAATCGTGGTCGGAACGTGTGTCGCTGAGCCAGAGCGCGAAGCCGATACCAATCGCACCGAGCAGCACGACGAACAGACCAATGAATACATGATGGGCACGTGGCTCCATGATCAGACCACCTCGTTTTCAGAGTGTAAATATTGCGTGCGCCCAGCCCAATGCGTGCGCGACGGAAGAATGATGCAGATGCGGAAGGGTTTCATGGCTGCGTCTCTTGGCTGGAAGCACCAGTGGCCTGTGCGGCCGCACGGCCACGGGGGCCGTGAAAGTATTCCTGTATCCACGGGTGCTTGAATCGCTCGACTGCCTCGATGCCGTCGTTGATGAGTACCTTCTGGTTCGCCAGGACCGCGACACGGTCGCATATGGTGTACAGCGTATCGAGGTCGTGGGTTACCAGAAACACCGTGAGACCCAGTGCATTGCGCAGGGTCAGAATCAATTGGTCGAAAGATGCAGCCCCGATTGGATCCAGTCCTGCGGTGGGTTCGTCAAGAAACAGGATGTTCGCATCAAGCGCCAAGGCTCTCGCCAGTGCTGCTCGTTTCACCATGCCTCCGGACAACGAGGCCGGATATTTGTCTCCCGCTCCGGCAGGCAACCCCACCAAGCCCAGCTTGCTTCTTGCCAAACGCTCGGCAAGAGGCCGCGCCAGACCGACATGCTCGATTAAAGGAAGAGCGACGTTCTCCAAGACGGTCAGCGATGAATACAACGCGCCCTTCTGGAACAGAATGCCGAACCTTCGCTCCATACGCGCGCGTGCAAGCCATTGGGCTCGCAGTAGGTCGCGCCCCCCGATACGGACCACGCCCGAATGCGGCTTCTGCAGCCCGACGATGCTACGCAAGAGCACGGATTTCCCGGTGCCTGATCCTCCCACCACGCCAAGGATTTCCCCGCGTCGCACGTCCAGGTCCAGGTCCTGATGGACCTGCTGGGTTCCAAACCTGTTGTCTAGGCCGCGCACTTCAATAGCGTGTCGCACACCGTTGTCGGTGTCTTGCTTCACCGCGCTCACCAGCCCATCTCCATGAAGAACAGTGCAGCGATGGCATCGATCAGGATCACCATGAAGATTGATTGCACAACACTAGAAGTCGTGTGGTCGCCTACCGACTCAGCGCTACCGGCGACCTTGAACCCTTCATGGCAGCCGATAGCGGCGATCATCACCGCGAAGAGCGGGGACTTGCTCATTCCGACAAGAAAATGGCGCACCTCGATTTTTTCCTGCACGATGGCAAGGAACTGTGCAGGAGGAATCTCCAAGCTCAGTGCGCATACAGTGGCGCCGCCCACAATGCCAGCCAAGATGCCTACTAATGTGAGCAGTGGCAAGGACACAAGAAGCGCCAGCACGCGTGGCAGCACCAGCAACTCGATGGGGTCGAGCGCGTTGGAGCGAAGCGCATCGATCTCTTCATTTGCCTTCATCGAACCGATTTGGGCGGTATACGCGCTTGCGGTACGGCCTGCAATCAATATGGCCGGGAGCAGCACTCCGAACTCGCGCATGAACGAGAAGGCGACCAGATGCACCGAGAAGATGCTCGCACCGAAGTTGGCCAGCACCGTTGCGCCCAGGAACGCCACCACCATTCCTACCATGAAGCTCAGTAGCGCCACGATGGGAATGGCGTCCACCGCTGACCGCTGGATTTGAGCGATCACCGAGGTCGTGCGCCAGCGACGCGGGTGACGAACGGTACGGCTCCATGTTTCGATGATCTGACCCACGAACCCGGCCAGACCAAGACACGCACGACAGCCCTGTTCCACGGTCAGGCCTATGCGTCCCAGACCGCGGAGCAGAGGATTCCCGCTCACCGCTGCTTTGTCCGTCTTCTGCTGAGCGGTAGCAGCGGCGGCAAGCGCTTTCATTAGGGCGAGGCGATCCGGGGACAGATTTGGAGCTGCCTCCGGCCGGTCGAGTATCGAGTCTGGCCCGAGAATTTCCACCAGCAGAGCCGCGCCGGCGGTGTCCAGTCTCTGGACTTGCGTCCAGTCGAGCAAGGGAGTGGCGTACCCCTCGGCATGGCTGATGCGGGCGGCGGACACGGATTTTGCCAGACTGGCGTAGTGCTCTATCGTCCAGTCGCCACCCGCCAGCCATTTGTGATCACCGCCGACCATGGCATCCTGCCGGAGCCAAGCCTGTGAAGCGTTGCTCATGGCTGCGTGTCCCGCCAAGCGCTGTCGATGCGCTCGATGCAGTTCGTGATCGCCGCTTTGGCATGACCCAGCAATGTGTACGAACCGGCGAACTCTTTAATGACGTTGCCGCGCTCGAAGCAACTGGCGGCAGCAACGCGTCGTCCCGTACTTACATCGACTGCTTCGAACTCTAGGCTGGCACCGCCCGTCGTCACGGGTCCAACCAGCAGGGTCGTCATTGCATTGACTGCCCGATTCGGTGTCTGCAGTTCGGTGACCGCTACACGCACCCGAACCTGTCCCGTGCCACCTGGGGTGGCGGGACTTTTGCCTTCCTGGCGTTTCAGTTCGCTCGTCACATGGTCTAGCACTTCACGCTGCTGCGCGTCATCGAGCCCATCGATGCGACCCGAGGCGGTCTTGATCTGCGCATCTTCCACCACGACAGCGGCATAACGCTTGGGCTCGAATCCCGCTGCGCGGTACATCAGTACGTTCTCGTATCGTGTCGGCGATAACTTCTCGTAGTCGCCGAGAAATCCGGAGCGCGTCATGCTGTTGGTCGCGCATCCAGAGAGCGCGGCTGCTACGCAAAAAAAAATGCCGCCGCGGATCAATGCAGTTTTGCTCTTCATAATGGGTCTCCTTGATCAAACGAAACTAAGACAGGCAATGCCTGCTGCGATGAGGGCGGTGCCAGACCAGCGCGTCACTGATGCGAGATCGCCTAGCAAGAGGGCGCCGATACCCAAGTTTCCAAGTAGCCCGATTCCTGCCCAGGCTGCAGAGGCCGCGCTGATCGGAATCCGCTTGAGCGCGAGCCACAAAAGTGCGCCGCTGGCCGCCATGCACGTCACTGCCACACAGAGGCCGACCCAGCGCGTCGGACCGCCCGCCGTGATGGCCCGCAGGCCCAATGGATAGCCCGCTCCTAGAACCCCTGCGGCAATGACAATCGACCAGGATTTCCAGATCAGCGGATGGATGCTGAATCGCATAAGCCTAGCGAGACATACGGATGAAGCGTGGGTACATACGAATTCTGAGAATGCGCAGCACGAGGCGGTCCGCAAGAGACTCATGAGCGATCTCCATGCGCGGTGGCGGCACTCAGGCTCCACGGCCCAATTCGCTTGATTCCAAACAGGACTTCGTAAAGCAACGGAATCAAGCCCAACGTCACCAGCGTTCCGAGCGCCAGCCCACCGATCATCGCGATCGCCATCCCTTTCCATAACGGTCCGGAGAAGAGCATGAGTGGCACCAGTCCCGAAATGCAGGTGACCTTGGTCATCACGATTGGACGAAGTCGTTGTATCGCGGCCCCAACCAAGGCTTCATGGCGCGGCAGGCCTTCCGCTAAGCCCTGGTCGATGCGTTCCAGCAACAGCACGGCGTTGTTGACAATGATCCCGAACAAGGCCAGTACGCCGAAGGTCGCCATGAAGCTGAAAGGTGTGCCGGTTAGCTTCAGAGCCAATACCACGCCGATAAGCGTGAAAGGGATCGTCGCGAGGATCACACCGAGCTTGCGGAAGGAATTGAACTGCCATACGAACAGCATCAGCATCGCCAGAAATGCGAGGGGCATGTAGGTCGACAGCGCGGCGTTCGATTCGGCAGCTTCCTCGATCTCGCCGCCAAGTTCGACCGAGTAGCCCGCGGGCAGGTCCAAGGCAGCGACGCTAGGCACCAGGCGGTTGACGATCTCCTGGGCGGTGTAGGAGGTGTTCTGTCCTTGCACGGTGATCGTGCGGATGAGATTACGCCGTTGGATGACCGATGGCTCGCTCGCGAGCGATACGTCTGCGACCTGGGCCAGCGTCACCGCCGGACCGCCGTTGCTGGGATAGATGAGCGTCGCGCCTACGTCTGCCGTGCTGCGACGCTCGCTTACGATGCTGCGCAGGACGATCGGAACGGAGGTGTCACCGTCGCGAATCACCGAGATCGATCGGCCGCTGTAGCGGACATCCAGCCCGCCAGCGATGTCTTCAGTCGTTACGCCCGCCCGACGCGCGCGGTCCTGGTCAACCTTTACGTCGATGCGGCCAATGCGCGTATCCCAATCGTTCTTGACGTTGATGGTTCCGGGCAGCTTGCGCAGTGCTGCTTCGATTTTGGACGCAGCCTCCAACAATACCTCCTCATCCGGACCGCTGACACGATAGATGGCGGTCCCTGATTCGGTCGCACCGAGCGAGAAGCGCTTGGGCTCGGCGCGCACGTCGCCATGTGCGTGCGCAAAGTAGCTGCGGGTTCGGGCGAGGACAGCGTCGATGTCGCTCTTCGGCTTCAGTGTGACAACGAAGTACGCGATGTTCGATGCCGGCAGCGGTGGATTCAGGCTAAGGATGAAGCGAGGTCCACCATCGGCGACGTAGCCGATGTGATCGGAGACTTCTGGATTGATGTTCGTGTCGCCCAGCCAACTACTGATCTGCTTCACGCGTGCGAGCGTTTCGCGCGAATCCGTACCTGGGGCGAGCTGCACCGGAATCTGGAACTGAAGCCGGTCGGACTTGGGCATGAAATCGTAAGGCAGGGTGGTGAAGCCATACAGCGCAATGGCAAGCGCCGCGATCATCGACGCTACATAGACCGCCTTATGGTGGAGAACCCACTCCAGTACGCGCCGGTAGCCACGGTAGAAGCGGGTGTCATAGGCGTCGCCATGCTCCTGCTTGTGGTGGGGTTTGGCGAAGTGGTAGCACAACAGGGGCGTGACAGTCAGGCACAGCAGCCACGATGCGAACAACGTCAGTGCCAGCACGACCACGAGATTGTGCAGATACTCGCTCGTGGCGTTCTGGCCAAAAAAGAACGGCGAGAACACGATCACGATCACGAGCGAGGACGTGAGCAGCGGAATGGCGAGCGTGCGGCCGGCCTCGAGGCAGGCATGCTTACGATCTTCGCCACCGGCTAGGCGGCGTTCGATGTCTTCGGCAATCACAATGCCGTTGTCCACCAACAAGCCGAGCGCAATGATGATGGCGCCCATCGAGACGTTCTGAAGCTCGATGTTCATCGCGCGCATGACGATGAGTGCACTGAGGATCGTCAACGGCACGATCATGCCCACGATGATCCCGGTTCGCCAACCGAGGAAGAGCACGACGACACCGAGGACGACGATGATCGTCTCCATCATGACGTGGTTCATTTTGCCCATCTCGTGCTTGACGACATCGGCCTGGAAAGTGACGTATGACAGATCGAAACCCGCCGGCAGCAGCTTCTCCTGGTCTGCAACCCGTGCTTTGAGCGCTTTTCCGAACTGCTCCACGTTTTGACCAGAGGCCATCGAAACCGCCATGACGACCGCGGGCTGGCCTTTGTAGATGGCGGCAGACTCCGGCGGATCGGCTGGCCGCACACTCACCTGCGCCAGTTCACCCAATGCGATCGTCGGCATGGGCGCCGTACTACTTTGCGGTCGCGGCAGCGCGATCGGCATTGCTCGCAGGGAGGGAGCGTCACTCACTTCGCCACTGACCGCCAAGGTTGCATTGATGCCGCCGACGACAATTTGTCCACCCGAAGCGACGACGTTCTGTTTGACGAGTTGGTCGATCACCCCCTGTGGTGTCAGCTCCAATCGCGCAAGCCTAGGCCGATCGAACTCGAGATAGACGCGCTCTTCCTGCAGGCCGTAGAAAGTGATGCGCTCAATACCAGGCACGGTGTACAGGCGGTCGCGCATCTGCTTGAGCGCGACGCGCATCTCGCTCATGGAGTAACCTGGTGCAGTGACCGCAATCGAGGCAACCGCGACGCGGCCGAAGTCTTCGTCGACGAAAGGCCCCATCGTGCCCTGTGGTAAGGCATCCTTCGAATCGGCGACCTTGGCCCGGACGCGCTGCCAGATCGGTGCCAAGTCGGTGTAGCGGTCCCAGATCGTGACCTGGATCATGGCGCTGCCTGCGCGCACGGTGCTCGTCACGCGCTTGACCTCTGCCAGTTCGCGCAAGCGCTCCTCGATCGGCCGGGCAATGAGTTGCTCAACGCGTTCGGCGGGCAGCCCCGGGTTCAACGCCGTGACCATCGCATCGCGGACCGTGACAGTCGGCTCCTCCTGAGAAGGAAAATTCAGGAAGGTCGCGATGCCGGCGACGAAAATGATAAGCGCTACAAAGTAGGTAAGTCGACTGGCGCGCAGCGCCATCTCGGTGATCTTCATGATGAAGTAACCTGGTGGATCGCGTTAGCGCTTGGTCAATTGAGTGGTGGCTTCCAGTGGTGTCACTGGCTGTCCATCGGTGAGCCATCCGCCTCCGGCGGCAACCACCGTCTCGCCGGGCTTAAGTCCAGCGAGGACGCGCGCGCTGTCTCCTTCCTGTGCCGGCGTGAAGCGCACCGCGCGACGGTGCACCTTCTTATCTGCAGGGGTGTAGACGAAGACGGAAGCCTCACCCGGCTTCGTGCCGAGCACCAGCGAGGCATAAGGGACGGATACAGTCTCGGGCCGAGAGGTCTTGGAGGTCGCCGCAGGTGCGTCGAGCACGACCTGTACGGGAATACCTGGCCGAAGTGCGCGCGCTTGCGCGTTATCTTCAGGCACTAGCACCACGGGTAGGAGCGAGCCATTTTCGGCGCGCAGACCGACACGACGTACCACCGCTCGGATTGGTTGTTCGGCTCCGCTCCAGAACAGTTCTGCGCGTTGGCCGACATCTATGTGAGGTGCCTGTGTAGTAGACGCGTTCGCGATGATCTCAGTGCCACTGCGCACACCGTCGACCTGAAATACCGGCGCACCAGCAGCAATGTCGGTGAACGCCAAAGCCAGCTTTTCCGCCACGACACCATCGAAAGGAGCGACGATTATCGTGCCACGTTGTGCTCGTTCGGCCAGGCCAAGCGCTGCCTTGGCAGTGCGCGCTTGGCCCTCTGCGACCGCTAGCTGCGCCTTGGCGCTCTCGAACGCAGCAGGGGAGATGACTTCGCTTTCGAGCAACCGGCGCTGTTGATCTGTCTGTACACGTCGATCCATCAGGCCGGCTTCGGCGGCCGCCAGGGATGCTTGCGCTTGCGTCACGCGAAGCCGGTCAGGTTCCGCATCAAGTTCTGCCATGACTTGACCGCGGGCGAACCGTTCACCCACGTCGACGTTCAACTTGGCGATCCGTCCTCCTGTTTCAAATCCTAGGATGCTGCGCTCGGTTGCTCGCGCCGAGCCAGTCAATTCGATGCGGGAGCTATGCGGAAGATCCGACTGCGCGGCGGCGAGCTTCACTGCACGCGGAGGCTCGGATACGGTGGATTGCGAGTTTCCGCACCCTGAGACCAGGGTCGAAATGAATAGTGTGCAAGCAACCGTCAAGGAGCGCAGTGCGCACGCGGTCATGAAAGCTCTACGGACGCGACTCATGGGTGTCCTTTCGCAGGGATCAGTTCGAGATGGCCCGAGGCGAGATCCTGGAGCGCCCGAAAGAAATGCCGCCGCTCTGCGGGTGCGAGTATCGGCAGACCCAGGAGATCGGCGAACAGGGCGCCATCCAATGCCAGCATGATGAGTGCCGCGGTCTCGGTGCCACGCGGGGATCGACGCACGCGTTCGTACTGCACGCGATACCACTCGCGCAGTGGGTCGAGAAGTGTTGGATCTTCCGCAGCTGCCGCGAGCAGCGCTGCGCCCATCTTCTGCATCTCGTCGTCGGGTATCGCTTCCACCTGGCTCGACAGCCAGGGGTCCGGGTCTCCGGCAAACCTGCGCTCGTGATTGGCTTGTACCGCGTCGAACGCCCGGATCATCTCGTCGATCAGTGTCACGAACAAATCGCGTTTGGTCTTGAAATGATAGAGAAACGCCCCTTTGCTCAACCCGGCCCGCACGACGACGGCGTCCAGCGTCAGACGACTGGCGCCTTCCTCCAGCACCAGTTCGCGAGCGGCCTGCAGGATGCGCTCGCGAGTTAGCTGGGCTCCTTGCTGGAGAACGGGCTGCGCATCGGTGCTGCTATGGGCGGTGGACGGGGGGTGCAACTTTGTTTTCGCGCGAGGCGGCATGGTCGTGCTCCAAAAAAAGCTTGAGTCATATACAGTCCAGACGGTATAGTAGAAGGCGTAAAACAGTCCGTCAAGACTTTTTCGGAATGCAAGGACCTGCCATGTCTCAAATTCTTGAACGCTATCGCCTCATGGCCATGATTTCGCCGCTAATGCTTCTTGCGGCTTGCAGCCATGCTCCGCACTCTGCCGATCCGCCTCGCCTGGATGTACCGGCCCATTTCTCAAATGAAGAGGGAGGTGAAGGCATCCTGGACAAATCATCCCGCCGTACTCTTCCCGTCGACTGGTGGACGGCCTACGGCGATCCACAGCTCAATGTCCTAGTCCGGGCGGCGCTGGAGCGCAACACCGAACTGTCGATTGCGCGCGCGCGCGTCGACGAGGCCTCGGCCGCCACGCGGCGAGCACGGGCCTCCCTGCTCCCCTCGTTGTCCGCGGGCACGCAGGCAACTCGAGGACGCGACTATTCAGAGAACGTTGCGATCGGCAATGATGGCCGCGCCACGTTGTCTGCATCGTGGGAGGCAGACCTGTCGGGGCGGCTTTCGCAGGCAGCAGAAGGTGCGCGCCTGGATGCGGTGGCAGCCGAACAAGCGTGGGTTGCCACGCGTTGGCAGGTCGCGTTTGAAACAGTGTCGGCGGCTGTGCAGCAGCGCCAAGCCAGTGAACTCGAAGCGCTCGCCACGGCGCGGCTGGCATCCGCCGAGCGACTTGTCTTGCTGACACAACGGAAGTTCGAGGCCGGACAAGCTACCGGCTTCGACATCGAGCGAACCCGCTCCGGCGTCGTCGCACTGCGTGTGGAGCAAGAGCAACTTCGGCGTGCGCGCGGCGAGGCGACGCATGCACTTGATGTACTAGCGGGACAAACGCCCGGAGCGTCTGCAGCTTCTCCGACTCTTGCTTCACTCGCCGCCCCCAATTGGACACCGACACGCATACCTGCGGACCTGCTGAGTGAGCGGCCCGACGTGCGCGCCGCCGAAGCGAAGTTCGCAGCCGAAACCGCGCGCTGGAACGCAGCCGAAGGCGAACGCTTCCCTAAGCTGGTGTTGGACCTGAGCGGCGGACGGCAGCGCGTTGAGAGTGCGGGGACGCGCATTACCGGCAACATTTTTTCACTTGGGGCCGGGGTTTCGTTGCCGATCTTCGATGGTGGCGCGATCCGTGCCGGCATCGAGACCGGAGAGGCGCGCAGCCGAGCTGCGCGCGCGGAGTTCGAGCGCACTTTGTTGAGTGCATTGCAGGACGTAGAGAACGCATACCTCGGTTGGCATACGCAGCACGCCGCACTGGAGCATCAGACCGAGGGGGTCGCAGTCGCGGAGCGTCAGCTCGATCGCAGCCGCCGTCTGTTTGAGGCGGGACAAGTGGACGCCACGGTGGTGGCCGAGGCTGAGGCGGGGGTGATGTCAGCGCAGGCTTCGCTGATCCGCACGCGGGCCGAGACAGCCGTGCAATGGGGTGTGCTGGCAAAAGCACTATCCGGCCCACCTGTTTGATCGGGGAAGCTTGCTGGAGCAGCTTGCGAAGGCTAGATAGCGTGGCGCAAGGCGAAGGTGGTGAGGCCTAAGTGAGGAGGAATGCGAACATGGAAATTCGGCATCTGCGCTACTTTCTAGCGGTGGCAGAGGAACTGCACTTTGCCCGAGCCGCAGAGCGCCTCCACATCGAGACATCGCCGCTGTCGCGCGCCATCAAAGAGCTTGAAGAGGAGTTGGGCGTAGCGCTATTTGCGAGAACCACTCGGAGCACCCGCTTGACTCGTGCAGGCAGACTCTTCTTTGAGAGCGTACCCCGTGTCTTCGCAGCTTTGCAGCAGGCGCGCGACAGTGTGAACGCCGCAGCCAATGGCTTTCATTGCCAGCTCCGTATTGCATTGTCTGATGGAATCACGCCATCGCGCCTGCCTGCGTTGTTGGCGCTCTGCCGGCAGGAAGAGCCGGAAGTGGAAGTTCGCTTCTTCGAAGTGCCTTTGTCACAGCAAATCAAGGGATTGTGTGGCGAACTGTACGATCTCGGCTTCGCTCAATCGGATGAAGTCGGCGAAGGCATCATCGCCGTGCCGGTGTGGAGTGACCCTCTGATGGTAGCTGTGCCCGCACGGCACCCCTTGCTATCCCACAAACAGATTCCCCTGGAAGAGCTGTTGCGGTATCCGCTGGTGCTCTGCGACGCGGTGGCGTGTGAGGGCCATGCTCGGCAAGTTGAACGGGTGCTACGTCGCGTGGACATTGAGCCTCTAATTGCCGAACGCGTGACTTCCAGCGATCTAATGATGGTCCTGGTTTCGGCGGGACTTGCACTAGGCCTCACAGGAGGTGCGCATATTACTGCCAGCAGGGAACAGGGTGTGGTCGCACGGCCGCTGACTGGAGGTTCGCCCATGCTCACGACCTATCTGCTACGACCGGCCAGCGAGCCGTCAGAAATACTGACTCGCTTCATGGAACGCGTTCATTCGATCAAATCTCCAGACGCCAAAAGTCGGCGGTAAACCATCACACAATCTCCCAAGGAAACTTAACCATGAAGAAGATTGCTCTCATATTGCTTTCCTCGACACTGGCAGCCTGCAGCCCATCCGGGAAACCAGATAAAGGCAACCTTCCGACGGTCGATGAATTAGCGCTCAATCCTGAGCGGCTGAAAAAGTTGCGCCAGCAATGCAAGTTGGATCGTCCTATGCTGGGCGACCAACTATGTAACCGGGTTGCCGAGGCTACCCGAAAGCGCTTTTACGAAGATGGCGATGTGCCCTACACCACACCTAAAGAGCCGCCGAAGTTCTAAGCTGGTGGTCACGCTGGAGTATGTATGCCGGATATGAAAAACTTGAAGGAGAATTGCAATGGGCTGGATCTATCTTGTTTTGGCTGGATTGTTTGAAATCGGATGGCCGGTCGGGCTGAAAATGGCGCAAGAGCCAACATCGCGTTGGAGTGGGGTCGCAGTAGCCGTCTCTTTCATGACAATTAGCGGCGCCTTCCTATGGCTTGCTCAGCGTCAGATACCGATTGGGACTGCTTATGCGGTGTGGACGGGTATCGGAGCGGCGGGAACGTTCTTAGTCGGAATTCATTTCTATGGCGACCCAACCTCCCTGATGCGATACCTTGGCGTGGCGCTGATCATCCTGGGCGTTATCACGCTCAAGTTATCGAGTTGAGTACTAGCTCCTTTGATAGCGTAGTCACTGGGACACCCTGCGACACAGACTGGATCGGGTTCTGGGAACTCGCACGGTCACCTCCTCCTAGTCGTTATATGTGGTGAGCTTGCCGCAGCCTCGGGAGAGTTCGAGCCAGTGCGCGTAAGGCGGTGGAGCAGCCATTCCGGGTGCTCCACCTTCAGCTCCTGCAAAGGTGGAGAAAGAGTGTGGGTTGGCTAGCATGGCGCGGCCAAGAATCACCAAACCCATCTACCTGCCAGCGATCACGTGCTCGGCCATTCGCGGATGGTCGATGCCCCAACTCACTGCCACAGGTAGCCCAGTCTCGCGGCTCATGCGTTTGGCAAAGGGGCTGACGCGACGGCCGGCAACCAGCGGCTGGCCATTCGCTTCCTTGACATTAACCAGTCCGGCTCGGCCGTGGCAGACCGCCGCGACCACCCTGCCGTCAGCCCAAGCGCCCGACAGCAGATTGACGAGCGCCCCGCTCCGGGTAAGTCCCACATGGTGCCATGGCCGCCGGGCAGGAACATCACCGCACCCCCTTCCGGGGCGATGCTGTCGATCTTCAGCGAGCCTTCGAGCTTGTCCATCGACACCTTGTCATCGAGGAAGCATTCCACGCTCGGCGGGTTCATGCCTTCGCTCGCTATGGAATGAGGATCCACCGGAATCTCGCCGCCGGCGATTGACGCAATATCCACATTGGCACCTGCATCGACCAAGGCGTAGTACGGGGTGGACTGTTCCTCGAACCACACGCCGGTCAGGCGCGGGTCGTCGCCCATCGTTGCCTGCGAAGTCAAAACCAGCAGAATCTCGAGGGGAGTTCCCATCATGGTTTTCTCAGTTCAGACGCTTGGGATCAAGCGGCCAGCGACCATTACGCCTGCTTGGCTTTGCGCGCTGTCTCGACCAAGCTGTCGAGCCAGTCCTGATGGCCGTTGATCATCGGGTTGGGTTTGGCGTTGTGCAGCTCCTCGGCCGGCTTGCCCTTCTGCGTTTCCTGCGTGAGGATGCGCACGCGCCCGCCGTCCAGGTTCTCGACCAGCCAGGCGTGATGCACATCCAGGCGCGTATCTGTGCCTTCCTCGCCGGACCAGCCGTGCCAGGCCACGCGGCCGGGTTGCCCATCCGCAGGTGCCACGTACTCGTTGCACTGCCCCTCTACCGGGAAGCCGAAGGTCTCGAAATAAAATCGATCGCCGTCGGCCAGTACCGGGCCTTTGCCGCCATGAAAGCGCACGTTAGCCGAGTTGGCGTAGTAGCTTGACCACAGCGATGGTGTGACGAGTAGCGGCCATACGTCGGCCGCGCTCAAGCCGGCGGCGATGATCTCATTAGAGGCGAAATTCTCAGTAAAGCCCGGCGTGTAGCCTTCGGGCCAGAGGATGGCGTTCTGTTGCTTGCTCATATCGAAGCTCCTTCACAAAATGTCAATGACGCAACAGGGGTGGCTGCGTCATTCAAGTGGTCATAGAGCAATCATGATCCTCCCTGTGAAATAAGTGAAATACTAATTTTTTATTTTTGAAATCATATAATTTGATATCAGCGTCTAGGTTCTGCCATCCGCCGACAAGGCTATCTCGCAGCGGTGCTACGAAAGGGTCCGTCTCCAATTGAGCCGGCTGATTGCATATTTGTAGTGCGAGGCAGAGTTGTGCTGAGCATGACGATGAGAGCCATCTTGCCTACTTGTTGTTAGCACAGGAAGTGAACAGCAGTGCTCGTATCCAGCGATGTGCTGGATCGTGATGGGTGCGTTCGTGCCAAGCAGCCGTCTTGGTGAACCCCGGTATCTTCACCGGCGGCAGGGAGATAGCCAGCTTGTCCATACCGGCGACCAAGCGGCTCGGCAAGATCGCAACCATGTCACTGGCACGCAGGATGTCTGGCAAGATCAGAAAGCTCTTGACCGACAGTGTGACGCTTCGTTGTTTGCCCAACTGTTCTAGCGCATCGTCGGTGACGCCGCGGAAACCTCCACCATCGTAGGAAACAAGCGCATGGTCGAGAGCACAGAACTGCTTAACTGTCAGCTTGCGCCCCATAGCCGCTGGATGGTCTTCCCGCAGGACACACACGTAGTGCTCCTTGAATAGCTCTCGGGCATGCAGATTTGGCGGAGTGATCTCTGGCGTCAGGAGGGCTAGATCGATCTGACCGCGCTCAAGCTGGTTCTGTAGCAGTCCGCTCTCGACTGGCACTAATGAGACTCGAACGCGCGGTGCGTGCTGTTTGAGTGCCGATAGAAATGGGACAGCAATGGCACGCAGCGCATAGTCCGTCGCGGCGATGGAGAAGGTCAGTTGTGCGGTGGCTGGGTCGAAAGAAGGTGGCTGGAGCAGCGCGTCGATTTCCGCTAGCACCTGTTTGACAGATATCCCTATGTCTAGCGCCCGCTGCGTCGGAACGATGCCCCGCTGCGCACGCGCGAACAGCGGGTCGCCGAAGCTTTCACGCAGCCGCGCAAGCATGCCGCTCAAGGCCGGTTGGGTTAGTCCAAGACGTGCTGCCGCCCGTGTCACGTTGCGTTCGTCCAACAATACGTCCAGCGCCTTGAGTAAGTTGAGATCCATGCTCTTCATATCTTTCATTCTTATCAAGATTTCAATAAATAATTCTTTTCCATGATATCTAGATTCTGCTCATGAGGGGAGCAAGACCCAGCGAGAATTTTTTTCTGGGCAACCTCTTGGAAACTCCAAATGCGCCATAGGGTGCTGTAGTTTGCGGCGTTTGTCTTCGACTCGCCCCGCCGCTCATTCTTTCTTTTCCCTCGACCGTTGTGCTCAAAACGGTCTTTGACGGGCACCCACCCGGCACCGATCCTCGCTCTATGCGGCACGTTCCTGTGCCGCTTTTGAACGAGGAATCAGTGCAGGGAAATCGGAGGCCAGTCAATGCAAGCTCAGGGCGTACTGTTCGGGCAGATCGCCGCCGTATTCGGCATCGTGATCGCCGGCGTGTGGGGTGCAACGCAATGGACAGCCGCCGCCCTGGGCTATCAACTACGCCTTGGCTCGCCATGGTTCGACTTCTTTGGAACCCCGGTCTATCACCCTTGGCGGCTGTTCGAGTGGTGGTTCTTCTTTGATGCCTACGCGCCGCACGTCTTCGATATCGGCGGGGCCATCGCGGGTGGAAGTGGTCTGGTGGCCGTGGTGGTCGCCATCGCCATGTCGGTGTGGCGCTCGCGGCAAGCGCGCCTTGTCACCACCTACGGTTCGGCACGCTGGGCCGATGCGGAAGACATACGCAAAGCTGGGCTGATCCAGCCCGACGGGGTTTTCCTCGGGCTGCATCGCGGCCAGTACCTCCGCCATGAAGGCCCGGAACACGTCCTGACCTTCGCACCAACGCGCTCGGGCAAGGGTGTGGGCCTGGTCGTTCCCACCTTGTTGAGTTGGCCCGCATCCGTCGTCGTTCACGACATCAAAGGCGAGAACTGGACGCTCACCGCAGGCTGGCGTTCGCGGTTTAGCCACTGCCTCCTGTTCAACCCCACGGATGCGCAGTCGGCAGCCTACAACCCGCTGCTGGAAGTGAGGCGCGGCGCGCACGAAGTGCGCGACGTGCAGAACGTGGCCGACATTCTTGTCGATCCCGATGGCGCACTCGAACGCCGGAACCATTGGGAAAAGACCAGTCACGCGCTGCTGGTTGGCGCCATCCTGCATGTACTGTACGCAGGCGAGGACAAGACGCTGCGCGGTGTCGCCAACTTCCTCAGCGACCCGGCGTGTCCGTTCGAGCTGACGCTGCACCGGATGATGACGACGAAGCACCTGGGCGATGCGCCTCACCCGGTTGTCGCATCCGCTGCCCGCGAAGTGCTCAACAAGTCGGACAACGAGCGATCGGGCGTGCTCTCCACCGCCATGTCGTTTCTCGGCCTGTACCGCGACCCGACCGCGGCCGAAGTCACATCGCGCTGCGATTGGCGCATCGCCGACCTGATTTCCGCCGAGCACCCGGTATCGCTCTATCTGGTGGTGCCGCCCTCCGACATAAGCCGCACCAAACCGCTGATCCGGCTCATCTTGAACCAGATCGGGCGGCGGCTGACCGAATCGCTCGACGGCAGCGATGGCATCGCGCGCCGGCACAAGCTGCTGCTGATGCTGGACGAGTTTCCGGCGCTGGGTCGCCTAGATTTTTTCGAGTCCGCGCTTGCCTTCATGGCCGGCTACGGCATCCGCAGCTTTCTCATCGCTCAGAGCCTGAACCAGATCGACAAGGCATATGGGCAGAACCATTCCATCCTCGACAACTGCCATGTCCGGGTGACTTTCGCCACGAACGACGAAAGGACGGCGAAAAGGATTTCAGAAACCCTCGGCACCGCCACCGAGCTTCGCGCGCAGCGCAACTACGCCGGCCACCGGCTCGCTCCGTGGCTGGGGCACCTGATGGTGTCGCGTCAGGAAACTGCACGTCCGCTGCTGACGCCCGGCGAGGTGATGCAGCTTCCACCTGATGACGCAGTGGTCATGGTGTCCAGCGTTGCCCCGATCCGCGCGAAGAAGCTGCGCTACTACGCCGACGCCAATTTCAAGAATCGCGTCCTGCCACCGCCCGCGCTCGTAGCCGGGAGGTACACCGACGCGCCGCCAGCCCGCCCCGACGACTGGAGTGGCTTGGCGATCCCGGCCGTACCTGCGGCGCCGGCCTCGGCATCCGCCGATGGCCTGGGCGGCACCGACGACGGCGGCCCGCGCCGCCAGCCCGAACTCTCCGAAACCGTCGCCTACGACCCTGAGCCGGACGCACATGCGAACGACTTGGCGCTGCTCGATGACGACGACCTGGCGCTGCCGCTTCCCGGCCAGCTCGACCCGGCCATGCAGCGCACGGCCCGGCTGGCTTCCCTCGACCCCAACGACGGAATCGACCTATGAGCCAATACCGCCTCAATCTTTTCATCCAGCCCGAGCACGCCCAGCGCCTGGACGAACTGGCCGCCAAGAAAGGCGTGTCCAAGTCGTCCATCGTCGCAGCGGCCTTGGCGTCCTGGCTGTCGCCCGATGCTGGCGACCAGCGCGAGGCCGCCATTGCCAAGCGGTTGGATCGACTGTCGCGGCAGACCGAACGCCTGGAGCGCGACCAAAACATCCAGATCGAAACGCTCGCGCTGTTCATCCGCTACTTCCTGACCGTCAGCACGCCGGTGCCCGAAGCCCATCAGGATGCGGCACGCGCCCAGGGCAAGGTGCGCTTCGAGCAGTTCGTCGAGCAGTTGGGCCGCCACCTTCTGCGCGGCCGCAGTCTGGTGCGCGACGTGGTGGAGGAACTGCACCCCGATCCGATGCGGATGGATGACGCAGCAGTGATGGCGTCCGCCCATGAACGAACTGCGGAGCGTGCATCATGAGTGCCGTTCCACAGATCCCGCCCGAACCTCGCTCATCCGCAGCAGCGTCCCAGGATCGCCGCATCCAGATGCTGCGCACGGCAATGGGGCCGCTGATCGCCGCTGCGCTCGAAGACCCGGATGTGGTGGAAATCATGCTCAACCCCGATCGCACCCTGTGGGTGGATCGGTTGTCGTCGGGTCGCTCGCCGCTGGGCGTGGAGCTGCCCGAGGCCGATGGTGAACGCATCATCCGCCTGGTCGCCGCGCATGTCGGTGCGGAGGTGCATCGCGGCCAGCCGCTCTTGACCGCCGAGTTGCCGGAGACCGGCGAGCGTTTCGAGGGCATCCTGCCTCCGGCCGCCCCGGGGCCAGCCTTCGCGCTGCGCAAGCGGGCCGTGAGCATCATCGGCCTGGATCGCTACGTGGCCGACGGCATCCTGACCGCCGGGCAGGCCGAGTTCCTGCGCCGCGCCGTGCGCGAGCGGCAGAACATCCTGATCGCTGGCGGCACCAGCACCGGCAAGACCACGCTGGCGAACGCGCTGCTGGCCGAGATCGCCGCCACAGGCGACCGCGTGCTGGTGCTCGAAGACACCATCGAGCTGCAATGCGCGGCCCGCGACCATGTGCCGCTGCGCACCCGCGCCGGCGTCGTCACCATGACCGAGCTGGTGCGAGCCACGATGCGTCTGCGGCCTGACCGCGTGATCGTCGGTGAGGTGCGCGGCGGCGAAGCCCTCGACCTCATCAAAGTGTGGGGCACCGGCCACCCCGGCGGCATTGCAACCATCCATGCCGGCTCCGCGCTGGGCGCCTTGCTGCGCCTCGAACAGCTGATTCTCGAAGTCGCTGTGAATCCGCCGCGGGCGCTGATCGCCGAGGCGGTCAACGTCGTCATCCACATCGCCGGACGCGGCCGCAAGCGCCACGTCGAAACCATAGCCCGTGTCGTCGGCTTCGACGACACGGGCTATCGCCTGGCGGACGCACTGGAAACGCCGTTTCCGGAGCTGACGCCGGTTCCTCTCGCAGCTGACGCCGCTGCACATCCCCGCCCCCCCAACCGACTTGGAGAACTGCCATGACGCATGTTGATTCTTTCCGCTTTTCCGTAAATCCGCCTCCTCGCCTGTCCGGCCTGGCGCCGCTGTGCAGCCTCACCCGCCCTGCGGGTCATGGACTGCTGCTGGCCGCGCTGCTGCTGTTGCTGGCCGGGACGGCGCAGGCCGCCGGTTCCTCGATGCCGTGGGAGGGGCCCTTGCAGTCGATTCTGGAGTCGATCCAGGGGCCGGTGGCACGCATCGTCGCGGTCATCATCATCATCGCCACGGGACTGGCGCTGGCCTTCGGAGACACCAGCGGCGGCTTTCGCAAGCTGATCCAGATCGTGTTCGGGTTGAGCATCGCGTTCGCCGCTTCCTCATTCTTCCTGTCGTTCTTCTCGTTCTCCGGCGGGGCCGTCGTATGAGTGCGGCCAGCGACTTTCCAGGCTTCGAGGTGCCGCTGCATCGCTCGCTGACCGAGCCAATACTGCTGGGCGGCGCACCGCGCACCGTGGCAATCGCCAACGGCACGCTGGCCGCCGCCGTCGGCCTGGGCCTGCAACTGTGGATTCTCGGCGTGGTGCTCTGGATCGTAGGCCACTCGCTGGCCGTATGGGGTGCGCGCGTCGATCCGCAGTTTATGCAGGTCTTCGCGCGCCACATCAAGCACAAGCCGCTGCTGGACGTGTGAGGAGGATCGCATGCTGAACCTTGCCGAATATCGTCAGCGCCCGGCCTTGCTTGCCGACTGGCTACCCTGGGCCGGGCTGATCGCGCCAGGCGTGGTGCTGAACAAGGATGGCTCATTCCAGCGCACCGCACGCTTTCGCGGGCCAGACTTGGACAGCGCCACGCAGGGCGAGCTGATCGCCACATCGGCGCGGCTCAACAACGCGCTGCGCCGCCTGGGTTCAGGCTGGGCCTTGTTCATCGAAGCCGCGCGCCGGCCAGCGGCAGACTATCCGCACTCGGACTTTCCCGAGCCACTGTCCTGGCTGGTGGACGAGGAACGCCGCGCCGCCTTTGAGGAATCGGGCCACCACTTCGAGAGCGGCTATCACCTGACGATGGTGTTTCTGCCGCCCGAGGAATCGCGTGCCCGCGCTGCCAAGCTGCTCTACGAGAACTCGCCAGGCGACGGAGTGGACTGGCGTGGCCGGCTCGATGCCTTCGTGTCGGAAACCGATCGGGTATTCGATCTGCTCGATGGCGTGATGCCGGAGATTGCCTGGCTCGATGACAACCAGACGCTGACCTACCTGCACGCCACGGTGTCCACGCGGCGCTACCGCGTCGACGTGCCCGACGTGCCGTTTCATATCGACGCGCTGCTGGCCGACTGCGCCTTGGTCGGTGGCCTTGCGCCCATGCTCGGCGACCAACACCTGCGCGTGGCGTCGGTGCGAGGCTTTCCGACCTCGACGTGGCCGGGGGTTCTGGACGACCTCAACCGCCTGGGCTTTGGCTACCGCTGGAGCACACGCTTTCTCTGCATGGACAAAGCCGAGGCGGAAAAGGAACTCGGCCGCTTGCGCCGTCAATGGTTTGCGAAGCGGAAGAACGTCGTCGCGTTGCTGCGCGAGACGATCTTCCAGCAGGAATCCCCGCTGGTGGATACCGATGCGAGCAACAAGGCCGCTGACGCCGACTCCGCCTTGCAGGAGTTGGGCAGCGACCAAGTTGCCTTCGGCTACCTCACCGCCACGGTGACGGTGCTCGACGCCGACCCGGCCGTGGCCGACGAGAAGCTGCGCATGGTGGAGCGCGTCATCCAGGGCCGGGGCTTCGTGACGATCCCCGAAACATTGAACGCCGTCGATGCCTGGCTGTCTTCGATTCCCGGAAACGCATACGCGAACGTGCGTCAGCCCATCGTTTCAACGCTGAACCTGGCCCACATGATGCCGCTGTCAGCGGTATGGGCTGGGCCGGAGAAGAACGACCACCTCGACGGCCCGCCGCTGATCGTGACACGCACCGATGGTGCGACGCCGTTCCGGCTGGTAATGCACATCGGCGACGTGGGCCACACCCTTGTCGCTGGGCCGACTGGCATGGGCAAGTCAGTACTGCTCGCCATCCTGGCCATGCAGTTCCGGCGCTACTTCGGCTCGCGGATCTTCGCCTTCGACATGGGGCGCTCGATGCGCGCCACCATCCTCGGCCTTGGCGGTGAGCACTATGACCTCGGCGCCGATGGCGGCATCGCCTTCCAGCCACTCGCACGAATTGCCCAGGAGGGCTACCGCACCTGGGCCGCCGAATGGGTGGAGGGCCGGCTGCTGCACGAAGGCGTGACGGTCGGCCCGGACGAGAAGGCTGCCATCTGGTCGGCGCTGAGAAGCCTTGCCGGTGCGCCGGCGGAGCAGCGCACCATGACCGGCTTGTCGGTGTTATTGCAGTCCAACGCGCTGCGCCAAGCGCTCGCGCCCTATGTGCTGGGCGGCGCACACGGCAAGCTGCTGGACGCTGACCAAGACCGGCTGGGCATGGCAGACGTGCAGGGCTTCGAGATGGAAGAACTGATGCACAGCCCTGCCGCCGTTCAAGCGGTGCTGCGCTACCTGTTCGCCCGCTTCGACGAACGTTTCGACGGCGCGCCCACGCTTTTGATCCTCGATGAAGCGTGGCTATTCCTTGATGAGCCATCTTTCGCGGCCCGCATCCGGCAATGGCTCAAGACGCTCAGAAAGAAGAACGTCAGCGTCATCTTTGCCACGCAGTCGCTGGCCGACATCAAGGACTCGACCATCGCGCCAGCCATCATCGAAAGCTGTGCGAGCAGGATTTTCTTACCTAATCCGCAGGCGACCGAGCCGCAGATTCGCTCGATCTACGAAGGCTTCGGCTTGAACAGCCGGCAGATCGAGATCGTCGCCACCGCGCAGCCCAAGCGCGACTACTACTACCAGTCGCGCCTCGGCAACCGCCTTTTCGACCTCGACCTGGGGCCTGTCGCGCTCGCATTCGCGGGCGCATCCACCCCTCAAGACCAACGCGACATTGACCGCATGCTGACGCAGGCCGGCGCTCCAGGCTTCGCCGGCGCGTGGCTGCGTCATCGCGGCCTCGGCTGGGCCGCCGACCTGCTGCCGTCCGCTCAGGCGGCAGCTTCCTTTCTCGCTTCTCAACCGCTGGAGGTTTCGCCATGAAGACCAAGCCCCGTTTGCTCTCCGTCTCACTCGCTGCCGTGCTGTCGGTATCGATGTTGGCCGTGCAGCCCGCATCCGCGCTGACGGTGTTCGACCCGTCCAACTTCGTGCAGAACACGCTGACCGCCGTGCGCACGCTGGAACAGATCAACAACCAGATCAACCAGCTCCAGAACGAGGCGCAGATGTTGATGAACCAGGCCAGGAACCTGGCAAATCTCGACTTCAACATCGTCAACCGCCTGCGCTCGACGCTCGCCACCACCGAGCGCCTGATCGCCGAGGCGCGCGGCTTGGCCTACGACGTGCAGAGCATGGATGCCACGTTCGCCCGCCTGTACCCGGAACAGTACGCCGCCACCATCAGCGGCGACCGCATGGCACAGGATGCCCGCGAACGCTGGCAGAACACCCTGAACGGCCTGCATACCGCGATGCGGATGCAGGCGCAGGTGTCGCAGAACCTCGCCCAAGACGAAAGCGCGCTGGCCGACCTCGTGAGCCAGAGCCAGTCGGCCACCGGCGCGCTGCAAGCGATGCAGGCGACGAACCAGCTCCTGGCTTTGCAGGCCAAGCAGTCGATCCAGTCGCAGCAGCTCCAGATCACGCAAGACCGGGCCGCTTCGCTGGAACTGGCGCGGCAAGCGGCGGCTATGGAGCGCGCCCGCGAAGTGCGGCGGCGCTTCCTCGGCACCGGCACGCCGTACACGCCGCAGTCCGTCAACTTCTACAACAACTGACCGGAGGCGGCCATGCGATGCGCTTCCGTCCTGCTGGCCGTGCTGCTGACCGCGTGCGGCCAGCAGCCGGCCGAGAACCTGGCCGACGCCCTGGCCGCAGATCCGGTGCGGCTCAAGGCATTGCGCGGGCAATGCGCGGCCGACCGGCAGGCCGTGGGCGAGGATGCCTGCCGCGCCGCCGCCGAAGCCTTCCGGCGGCGCTTTTTCGCCGGCTATACCGGGCCGGACGAATACAACTCGCTGGCTGAACTCCTGCCGATTCCGCCGAGCTTCGATACGCCCGCAGATGAATTGCCAGAGGGCGCCGCTCCGCTCACTCCGCCCGAGGATTCGCCATGAACGACGTGACCATCATCGACCGTTTCTTCGATACGTTCTCGCGCTACATCGACTCGGGCTTCGGTTTATTGCAGGGCGAAGTGGCATTTCTCACCGCCACGCTCATCATCATCGACATGACGATCGCTGGCCTGTATTGGGCCATGAGCCACGCCACCGGCCAGGGAGACGACGTGATCGCCAAGCTGCTGCGCAAGGTGCTCTATGTCGGCGCGTTCGCCTACATCATCGGCAACTTCAACTGGCTGGCGAGCATCGTGTTCCGCTCGTTCGCCGGCTTGGGGATTACCGCGACCGGCTCGGCCATCACGATGGAGAACTTCCTTCAGCCGGGCCGCCTGGCAAAAACCGGCATCGACGCTGCCGCGCCGATTCTGGAGCAAATCGGGGACATGGCTGGGTTCCCTGAGGTGTTCGTGAACATCGACCCCATCGTGGTGCTGTTCATCGCCTGGCTGGTGGTGATCCTCTGCTTCTTCGTGCTGGCGGTACAGCTTTTCATCACGCTGATCGAGTTCAAACTGACCACGCTCGCCGGCTTCGTCTTGATCCCGTTTGCACTCTGGAACAAGACCTCGTTCCTCGCGGAAAAGGTGCTAGGCAACGTGGTGTCGTCAGGCATCAAGGTCTTGGTGCTGGCCGTCATCGTCGGCATCGGTTCCGGCCTGTTCGCCGAGTTCCAGGTGCATCCGGACGAGCCATCCATCGACCACGCGCTGGTCGTGATGCTGGCCTCGCTCGCGCTGCTGGCGCTGGGCATTTTCGGCCCCGGTATCGCCACCGGCCTGGTGTCCGGTGCGCCGCAGCTTGGTGCGGGCGCGATGGCTGGTGCTGCGGTCGGGGCTGTCGGCACCGGCGTTGCGATCGGGGCCGCCGCAACGGGCGTGGGCGGCGCCGTCATGGCAGGTGCACGAATGGCCCCGGCGGCCGCAAAGCTGGCCGGTGCCGGCGCGCGTGCCGCGACTTCGGCGGCCGGCAGTGCCCGATCGGCGTTCCAGGCCGGTGCCACTGCGGCCAGCGGCGGTGCCAAGGGCGCGGTGGCTGGCTTCGGCAATGTCGCCAAGACTGGCGCACAAGCCGCAGGCCGCCGCGTCGCCTCTGGTGCTTCCGCTGCGGGGCAGAAGATGACCGATTCCTTCCGCGCCGGCTGGAACGGCACAGAAGCCGGCAGCGACGGTGCCGGCCCCGGCCAGGCCGCGGACAGCACCGCAGGCTCGCAGAAGCAAGAGCAGCCTGCCTGGGCCAAGCGGATGCACCGCCGCCAGCAAGCCACCCATGCCGCGACCACTGCCGCCCACACGCTGCGCGGCGGCGACGGCGGCGGCTCCGGGCAAGGCCCGAGCCTGCGGGATTCGGATACCTAATCTTCAAGGAGAACACCCATGCGATTCAAACGACCGCAGGTGCGCTACGCCGATACGCCGCAGCCTGCCACCCCGTATCAAGCCGCCGCCCAGGTGTGGGACGACCGTATCGGCTCGGCTCGCGTGCAGGCGAAGAATTGGCGCCTGATGGCCTTCGGCTGCCTGGTGCTCGCGCTGTTGATGGCCGGTGGCCTGGTGTGGCGCTCGGCGCAGTCCATCGTGACGCCCTATGTCATCGAGGTCGATCAGGCCGGGCACGTGCGCGCCGTAGGTGAGGCCGCCACGCCGTACCGGCCCGGCGACGCGCAGATCGCGCACCACCTGGCGCGCTTCGTGACGCTGGTTCGCTCGCTGTCCATCGACCCCATCGTGGTGCGGCAGAACTGGCTCGATGCCTACGACTACACCACCGACAAGGGCGCGGCGGTGCTCAACGACTACGCCCGCACCAATGACCCATTCGCCCGCATCGGCAAGGAATCGGTGACGGTGCAGATCACCAGCGTGGTTCGCGCCAGCGACACGTCTTTCAACGTGCGTTGGACAGAGCAGCGCTATGTCAACGGTGCGCCCGCCGGCACCGAACGCTGGAACGCCGTGCTTTCGACCGTCCTGCAAACCCCGCGTACTGAACAGCGCCTGCGCAAGAACCCATTGGGCATCTACGTCAACGGCCTGTCATGGAGCCGCGAACTGGATTCTTCCGAAGGAGCCAAACCATGAAACTTCGTTTCCGCCTTTACGTTTTTCCTTTGACGCTTCTGGCCCTCGCGGGCTGCGCCTCGCAGGGCAAGCCGCCGCCGTCCATCTTGCTCGACGAGCCGGTGCTGGCCCAGCCATTGCCCGAACCGCCCACGCCCGTCGAAGTCGTCGCCGTCCCTGAACCGCTGGCGCTGCCGGCGCAGTTGAAGCCGCTGCCGGAACTCGATGAGGCCCCCGTTGCGCCGGAGCCGGCCGACGAAAAGGTGCGCGTTTCCCGTGCCAATGCAGAAGCGCGTATCGCGCCTACCCGTGAGGGCTACGTCAACGCGATTCAGGTGTGGCCGTTCACCGATGGCGCGCTTTATCAGGTCTATGCGTCGCCGGGGCGCGTGACGGTGGTTTCGCTTCAACCGGGCGAGGAACTGGTAACGGTCGCCGCCGGCGATACCGTGCGCTGGATCGTGGGCGACACGTCCAGCGGCGGCGGGGCCGATCTGCGCGTCAATGTGCTGGTCAAGCCTATCCGCTCCGGTCTGAAAACCAATCTCGTCATCACCACCAGTCGGCGCACCTACCTGCTGGAGCTGACCTCGACCGAGAGGGCATGGATGGCGTCGGTGTCCTGGGACTATCCGAAAGACCGAATGCTCGCGTTGCAGCGCCAGGCGCAGGCAGCGCAGGCAACAACGCCTGTCGATACGGGCCTGTCGCTGGACAAGATCCGCTTCCGCTACGCGGTATCGGGCAGCAACCCGCCGTGGAAGCCTCTGCGCGCCTTCGATGATGGAGAGAAGGTCTATATCCAGTTCCCGCCGGGCATCGCCCAGGGCGAGCTGCCGCCGCTGTTTGTCATCGGCGCGCAGGGCGACGGGCAACTGGTGAACTACCGTTTTCGCTCGCCGTACTACGTCGTGGATCGCCTGTTCGGCGCGGCCGAACTGCGGCTGGGCGGCGATGGCGGCGACGTGGTGCGGATCGAGCGCACCGATGGTGTTGCACGGAGGAACTGACCATGAGCCAGGATGACACTCCCGACCTTGCCGCGCCGCAGGCGGACAAGGTGGCGCCGGAGGCAGTGGCGCTGCGCGCCCAGCCGCGTCCAGTCACACGCCTGAACCGGCGCTCGCTGGCCATCCTTGCCGGCGTCCTAGCGGTCGCCGTGCTCGGCGCGCTGATGTGGTCGCTGCAACCTCATCGACGCAGCACAGGCGAGCAGACCGAGCTTTACAACGTCGATCGCGTGTCAAAGTCGGAAGGACTGGATGCGCTGCCGACGGACTATTCCAAGCTGCCGCCGGCGTTGCCGCCTGCCGTTCCCGAACTAGGGCCACCGCTGCCGGGCGATCTTGGCCCGGCTATCGTGAAGTCGCAGCAGCCGGCGACGGCTGCCTACGCGGCCCCCGGTCACGACCCGAACGATGCCCTGCGAAAAGAAGCCGAGGCGGCCGCGGCCTCGTCCGTGTTCTTCCGCTCGGGTGGGCAGAATGCGGCGCCGGTAGCGCAGACACAGGTGGCCGCTGCGCCGGGCTTCGCCGCCAATGCGGCGTTTGACCCGCTGGCGGCCGGGCCGGCCTCCACGGCGGCCCAACCTGCTGACCCGACAGCGGTGCAAAACCGGCAAGACCAGAAAGAGGCTTTCATGAAAGCTGGCCCCACTGAAACCCGTAATTCCGGCAATCTGACTCTGCCAATTTCGCCGTATCAGGTTATGGCCGGAACAGTGGTCGCAGGTGCCTTGGTGACGGGCATCAAGTCGGACTTGCCCGGCGACGTGATCGCCACGGTGACGGAGCCGGTCTATGACACAGCCACCGGGCGCTTCCTGCTGATTCCGCAGGGTTCGCGCATCCTGGGCAAATACAACAGCCAGGTCAGCTACGGGCAGAGCCGCGTTCAAGTCGTCTGGAACCGGATCATCCTGCCGGACACGTCTTCGCTCACGCTCGACAACCTGGCCGGCACCGACCCAGCCGGCTATGCCGGGCTGGAGGACGATGTGGACTACCACTGGGGCCGCATCTTTGCCGGTGCGGCACTCACCACGCTGCTGGGCGTCGGTGCCGAGCTGGCCGCGCCGGAGAACCGGCAGGATGGTGATCGCGTCATCATCGCTGGGCGCGACAGCGCGCAGGACAGCATCAATCAGGTCGGCCAGGAGATGACCCGGCGCAACCTCAACATCCAGCCGACCTTGACGCAACGGCCGGGCCTGCCGGTTCGCATCATCGTCAACCGGGATCTGGTGCTGCGGCCGTACCAGCCGCTGTTCTTCAACCGGGGGACTTCACGATGAGCACGACCAAGAAGCTGCGACTCGGCCCGCTGCCGAAGACCGAGAGCACCAAGCTGACTTTCGTTTGCCCGACCAGTTTGAAAGCCGACCTCGACCGCTACGCCGCGCTACACGCGCAGGCGTATGGCGAGGCTGTCGACGCGGCGACGCTAATCCCGCATATGCTGGAAGCGTTCATGGCTGGAGATCGGGGATTCAGGAAGGGGGGCACGAGCAAGACTGAGCCTCCGAAATCGAGTTGACGATGTCGGCGCAGCCACCACTGCCCAGAATGAAAGCGCAGCCTGCGGGCTGCGCTTTCGCTTTTGAGGAAGTCTTGTGGCAACTCAAGGCGTGATATCGATGCGATCTTGCACGCTACGGCGCTCTTACGCTTTCTATCGCGAAGCGCCTATACGACACCTAGCTTGAAAAACGGCAACGACACGCAGAAGCCAGAAATTGGCCTAACCTGTTGTCCCACAAGCCCTATCGTCGCGCTGCATCGCTCACCTAGAAGCTTGACAGCGGACATTTTTTATACCCCGTCGTTTTTGCCCATCCCGAGCGTGATGTTGTTCACAATTTACTCATTGCATAACACCAAAGGGGAAGGTGGGTGATGCTGATTTCGATCAAAAAATGGCGCAACGATTAAACAAAAATGACAAAATCCCTGAAACCTTTCAGCGGACGCGCGTTTTCCCTGCTTAACGCGCGTCCGGGAAAAATTATATGCGGAAATGGCCAGCGGTCTCAGCAAGGTCGCCCGCCTGGCTTTGCAGCGCGCTGGCCGCCGCAGCAGACTGTACAACGAGTTCAGCGTTCTGCTGCACCATACGATCCAGGTGAGTCACCGCGTGGTTAATTTCATGGATCCCTTTCATCTGCTCGCGGGTGGCAATAGATATTTCACGCATAATGCCAGACACGCTCCCGACGCTGGCGCGGATCTCATCCATGCTGTCGCCCGCAAGGTGCACAAACCGGGAGCCGGTTGCAACGCTTTCGGTAGTGGAGTCAATAAGGGATTTTATCTCTTTCGCCGCCTGAGCGCTGCGGCTGGCCAGATTACGCACTTCCCCCGCAACGACCGCGAACCCACGGCCCTGCTCACCGGCACGAGCCGCTTCGACGGAGGCGTTAAGCGCCAGAATGTTGGTCTGGAAGGCGATGCCGTCAATCACGCTGGTGATATCGCCAATCTTTGCAGAAGCCACTTCGATGGACTGCATGGTGCTGATTGCCTGCGAGACAACTTCGCCGCCGCGCGCTGCGGCCGCAGAGGCCTTACTGGCCTGGTCGTTGGCCTCTTCGGCCGATTCATTCGACTGGGTGACGGAGGCGGTTATCTCTTCCACGGCGCTGGCGGTCTCACGCAGGCTGGACGCGGCCTGCTCGGTACGTCCGGAGAGATCCTGATTGCCTGCCGCAATCTCCTGCGCGGCGTTTTTCACTGAGGCGCTGGCGTCGCGAAGCTGGACCATCACCACCGAGAGTTTATTGCTGAAGGCGTTAAACGCCTGCGCAATTTGCGCCACTTCGTCATCGCCGCTATCCGGCAGACGCTGGGACAGATCGTTGGTGCCGTTGGCAATGCTGTGCATCGCGTCGCGAATGTCGGACAGGCGCTTAAGCAGGCGGGCTATCAGGAGGTGGACAATGGCGCCGCTCAGAAGCGCCAGAATCACCAGCGAGATTGCCGACGCTTTCAGCAAGGAACGCATGCCGGAGGTAGCGTCGCTGCTGTCGAGGGCGACGACCAGCAGCCAGTTCGTGCCCGGCACGGCTGAGGCGATAAAGGTTTTTTCCTCATCATTCAGCGTCCCGTCGACCGGATTACCGCTCTTCAGCGCCGCAAGGTCGATGCCTTTGATCGTCCCGGTAAACGGCTTCAGCGTCAGGGTCGGCTCGTTGGCGGCAATAACCGTGCCGTCGCTGTTCAGGAGCAACCCGCTGCTGGCAGGCGTTGGGTGGATCCCGCGCACGTTCGCCACCACGCTATCCATGGCGACATCGCCCGCTACCACTGCTTTCAGAGTACCATTCTCCTTCACCGGTACGGCAAACGTCACCACCAGCTTCCCGGTCCCGGCATCAACGTAGGGCGCCGTCACAACCGGGCCGTCCGTGCTCACCACCTGCTGATACCAGGGACGAATGGTTGGGTCATAATCCGCCGGGACCCCCGCAGGATCGGAGAATTTCGCCGTCTTGCTGGCGTAGCCTGCGTAGACGTTGGTGAAGCCGCCCGCCTGGGCTAATTGCTTAAACACCGGAACCGGATCGTCAGCCAGCGCGATACTCTGCGCGGAGGCAATCACCGTCATTTTGCTTTTGACCCAGTCGGCAATCGCCATATTGTGGCTGGCGCTGGTGCTGGTCAGTATATCGCGCTGCGACTGCTGATTATCCTGGCGCGTGACCTGAAAGTTGATAATGGTATTAAGAAGAAGGGCGACGACCATACAGCCTGTCGTCGCCGCAATGATGCGGGCGCGAATGGATCTGAACATAAGTGTAATACCTGCTGTGTTGTTTCCATGCCTATCGGCAATGGCGCAGGTAAACTTGATGCTGAAACCGCGTCCATAAGAAAATAATATTTTTAGCGATTTATTATTAAAAAGTTAATACTTTATCAGCGGTAAGAGTCCATTCAGCCAGTTCAACCAGCGTGCCAATTTCCACGCCATCAATCAGGGGCAGCCCGGTAATGCCGCGACCGTCGGTACAGGTTTTGCACAGCTTGACCGGAACGTTTTGCGCGGTCAGGATCTCCAGCATGTGTTGTATGTTGTAGCCCTCAGCGGGTTTCTGCCCCTTCAGCGCGGCCGTGACGGCATCGGACATCAAAAAGAGGCGCAGCTCCAGCTCACTCTCCTTATCGCGCAGCGCGATTGCCAGGCGCAGACTGTTAAAAAGGGATTCACTGCCGTAGGCCGCACCGTTGGCGACGATCACAATCTTCTGCATGTTGACTCCTGTTCTTTGAAAAGGCACGAATATTGCTTCTCATACCGAAGAATATGTATCGGAGAGAGAAACGATGACGATAGTGGCTGGCAGTTCGCCTGGCGCGACCGAATGGTTCCAGCGTGCAAGAATGCTGCGGGAGGAACAGCTCGGCAGATTAGCGCAGCTGGGCGCACTGGTGAACGGCATCAGTCGACTGGTGCATATGCTACAGTGCGAACGCGGTGCGTCAAATGTCTGGCTCTGCTCGCAGGGTAAATTGTACGGGCCTGAATGCAAGGCCAGCAGGGCTTTGGTGGATGAAAACCTTGCTGCATTGCACCTCCTGTTTAGCGAACCGCTGCCGGGCAGCGCCCTCTGCGAACGTATCGCCAGCGCACTGCACGGCCTTGAAACGCTGACGGTGCTGCGTGATGGCGTTACAGGTCAACGCGTCACCGCGCCGCAGGCGATGGAACACTACAGCCGCATACTGCGTCATCTGCTCAATATCGTACCTCAACTCAGCGACAGCATTGACGATCCGCACATCGCGGGCCGATTTGTGGCCCTTTACAGCCTGATGCAGGGCAAAGAACTTGTGGGACAAGAGCGGGCGTTAGGGGCTATTGGTTTCACCCAGGGATTCTTTGACGATGAAACTCGCCAGCGGCTGGTGGATCGCATTGATGGCCAGCAGGCCTGCTTTGAGGTTTTTATCTCCCATTGCACTCCAGACGTGCAGGAGACGTTTACCCTCAACTGTCAGCCGGGTCTGGAGACTGAAAAACTCAGGCGTGAAGCGTGCACCCGCCAGCCTCCGGCAGATAATGGCGATACCGCCCTCAAATGGTTTGCCCTGCAAACCGCGCGTCTTGAGCATCTGCGCACGCTGGAGGAGGTAGCCATTGCCGATCTGATGACGGCAGTTGAGGAGCGTCGCTATAGCGAAAACCTGCACGTAGACGATGAGTACGGCGATATCCTGGCGCGATTTCCGGATAGACCACTGCTGCCGCTGGTGCGCCAGCAGGCGCGCGAAATTGAGCAACTCTCCCGTCAACTTGCTTCCCTGCGCGACACGCTGGAGGAGCGCAAGACCATCGACAAGGCCAAAAGCGTGCTAATGACGCATCAGAACATGAGCGAGGAGCAGGCGTGGACAGCCCTGCGCAAAATGGCGATGGATAAAAACCAACGCATGGTGGATATCGCCCGTGCGCTCCTTACGGTGAAAAATCTGTGGAAGATACCCCCTGGGGAGTAGTTGCACAGTCAGTGGGCATTTAATGCCTGATTGAGGTGCGTAAAACAGCGCTCTCCTTGCAGAAACCCCGTAACGCCGGGGTTAAAAAGCTGGCATCACCTTTGCATTAACAGATTAACTATTTTTGACGATGCGCCAACGGCGGTGCATACGTCTTCGGGATAAAGGCGTCCAGCGGTGCTTCAGCACCGTCGGGCGCTTTTTTTTGCCTTTTTTAAGGAGCAATTATGGCGGATTTGTCGAGACGGCGGTTATTGCAGGCCAGCATGCTGGCGAGTGGTGCGATGCTGTTGCCGGGTGTCATGCAGGCCGCATGGGCGGCGGGGTCAGATAAGCCGGAGCAGGATACCGTGCGTATCGGGTTTATCCCCTTGACCGATTGCGCGCCAGTGGTTATCGCGGCCCTGAAAGGGTTCGATAAAAAACACGGCATTACCATTGTACCTACCAAGGAGGCGAGCTGGGCGGCGGTGCGCGACAAGCTGGTGGCGGGGGAGCTGGACGCCGCACACATTCTTTACGGCCTGCTGTACGGACTGGAGCTGGGTATCGCGGGCAAGCCGCAGCAGATGGCGAACCTGATGACTCTCAACCAGAACGGTCAGGCCATTACGCTCTCCAGCGATCTGGCGGAGAAGGGCGTTCGTGATCTCGACGGGCTGAAAAAGCTGATTACACAGCAGGCACCGGGAACCTACACCTTCGCGCATACCTTCCCGACGGGGACACACGCTATGTGGCTCTACTACTGGCTGGCCAGTGCGGGCATTAACCCGTTTGACGACGTGCGCACTGTGGTGGTCCCGCCGCCACAGATGGTGATGAACATGCGCATCGGCAACATGGTCGGGTTCTGCGTCGGCGAGCCGTGGAACGCGCGGGCGATTAACGACCGCATCGGGTTTACCGCCGCCACGTCACAGTCCATCTGGGCCGATCACCCGGAAAAGATCCTCGGCACCCGACGCGACTGGGTGGCGAAAAATCCGCACACCGCACGTGCGCTGGTGAGCGCCGTGATGGAAGCCGCGCGCTGGATCGAGGCGTCAGCGGAAAACAAACGTGAAACCGCGCAGATCCTCTCGCGCCGCGCATGGCTCAACTGCAAGGAACAGTACCTCACCGGACGCATGCTCGGCGAATACGACAACGGGCTCGGTCAGCGCTGGCAGGATGCGCACCCGATCCGTTTCTTCAATGAGGGTGCCGTGAGCTACCCGTATCTCTCCGATGGCATGTGGTTCTTAACCCAGTTCCGTCGCTGGGGCTTGCTCAACGCCGCGCCGGATTATGCGGGCATCGCACAGCGCATTAACCAGACCGCGGTCTGGCAGGATGCCGCGACCGCCGTGGGCGGCATGTCCACACCGTCATCACCGTATCGCAGCAGTACCCTGATGGACGGCACCGTCTGGAACGGCACCGATCCGGAAGGGTACGCCAACCGCTTCGCCATTCACCGTAAAGGGGCCTGAGTATGCAGCATCTGCAAAATACGCAACCACAAGAGAAGTCAGAGAGCGGGGAAGTGATTGTCCTGCCTCCGCTACAGGTTCGCCGTCGTGCGCCAGCGTTTACGCGTCGGATGAATGAGTTTTTACAGCGCGTCATCCCGGCGCTGCTCGGTCTCGGTCTGCTGGTGGTGCTCTGGCAGCTGGCGGCGATAAACAGTAAAGGTTTCCCGACGCCGCTCAGCACGCTCGATTCGGCCATGACCCTGTTTGCCGATCCGTTTTATCGCGACGGGCCAAACGATATGGGCATTGGCTGGAACGTGCTGGCGTCGTTGCAGCGCGTCGCCATCGGCTTCGGTCTGGCGGCGCTGGCGGGCATTCCGCTGGGCTTTTTGATTGGGCGCTTCACCTTTTTCTCCCGCATGTTCAACCCGCTGATCGCGCTCCTGCGTCCGGTCAGCCCGCTGGCCTGGCTGCCTATCGGCCTGCTGCTGTTCCAGAAAGCGGAGCCCGCGTCGAGCTGGACCATTTTCATCTGCTCCATCTGGCCGATGGTCATTAACACCGCCGAAGGGGTGCGCCGTATTCCGCAGGACTACCTCAACGTGGCCCGGGTGCTGCAACTCTCAGAGTGGACCATCATGCGCCGCATTCTTTTCCCCGCCGTGCTGCCTGCGGTGTTGACCGGGGTACGTCTCTCCATTGGCATTGCCTGGCTGGTGATTGTCGCCGCCGAGATGCTCACCGGAGGTTTAGGCATTGGCTTCTGGATCTGGAATGAGTGGAACAACCTCAACGTCGAAAACATTCTCATCGCCATCGTCATCATTGGCGTGGTCGGGTTGCTGCTGGAGCAGGGGCTGATGCTGATCGCCCGTCGCTTTAGCTGGCAGGAAAAATAAGGAGTGAAGATGAAACCTTTAATTCAGGTCCAGGCCGTGAGCCAGCGTTTTTCCACCGCCAGCGGCGAGTTTCTGGCGCTGCAAAACGTCTCTTTTGATATCCACGAGGGCGAAACCGTCAGTCTGATTGGTCACTCCGGCTGCGGCAAGTCGACGCTGTTAAACCTGATCGCCGGGATCACGCTGCCGACGGAAGGCGGGCTGATTTGCGACAACCGCGAAATCGCCGGGCCGGGGCCTGAGCGTGCGGTAGTGTTTCAGAATCATTCGCTGCTGCCGTGGTTAACCTGCTTCGACAACGTGGCGCTGGCGGTGGATCAGGTCTTCCGTCGCACCATGAGTAAGGCCGAGCGCAAAGAGTGGATTGAGCACAATCTCGACCGGGTGCAGATGGGCCACGCGCTGCATAAGCGCCCCGGGGAGATCTCCGGCGGTATGAAGCAGCGCGTCGGTATTGCCCGGGCGCTGGCAATGAAGCCGAAAGTGCTGCTTATGGATGAGCCGTTTGGCGCGCTCGATGCGCTGACGCGTGCCCATCTTCAGGACTCGGTGATGCAGATCCAGCAGGCGCTGAACACCACCATCGTGCTCATCACCCACGATGTGGACGAGGCGGTACTGCTCTCTGACCGCGTACTGATGATGACCAACGGCCCGGCGGCCACCGTGGGTGAGATCCTGCGCGTCGATCTGCCGCGCCCGCGCAACCGGGTGCAGCTGGCGGACGATAGCCGCTATCACCACATGCGCCAGCAGATCCTCCATTTCCTCTACGAAAAACAGCCGAAAGCGGCGTAATGAGGGGGCACGATGCGACTGGTCATTATCGGTAATGGTATGGCGGCAACCCGGCTGATTGCATCGCTCACCGGGCGTGTGACCGGTCGTTTTGCTATCACCGTCATCGGTGACGAGCCGGAGCAGGCGTACAACCGCATCCAGCTTTCGCCGGTGCTGAGTGGTGAAAAGCAGGCGGAGCACATCTGTCTGCACGATGAAGACTGGTACACGGCACGAGGCGTGACGGTGCTGCGAGGAGAAACGGTGCTCGCAGTAGACGTTAACGCGCGTAAAGTGCGTACCTCTGCTCGCACGCTGGGCTGGGATGCGCTGGTGTTTGCCACCGGGTCTACCCCTGTAGTGCCGCCGATCCCCGGCGGCGATGCGCCGCATGTGTTCACCTTTCGCACCCTGGCAGAGACCCGCGCCATCCAGAACCTCTCCGGTCCGGCGGTAGTGCTGGGCGGTGGCGTACTTGGCGTGGAAGCAGCGGCAGCGCTGGCGCGCAACGGTGACAACGTCACGCTTATCCATCGTGGTCCCTGGCTGATGGAACAGCAGCTGGATCAGCAGGCGGGACTGCTGCTTGAAGAGGCGCTGGCGGCGCGGGGTGTTAGCTGTGAATTCGCCTCTGGCATCGCGGCGATTAACGGCAAGAGCGTGACGCTACTCAACGGGCACAGCGTCACCGCCGCGCGCGTGGTGCTGGCCACGGGTGTACAACCCAACGTTGCGCTGGCAAAAGCCAGCGGCATTCACTGCGCGCGCGGCATCGTGGTGGATCACCAGATGCAAACCTCCGTGCCGGATATCTACGCCATCGGCGAGTGCTGTGAAATTGACGGCCAGACATTTGGCCTGGTCGCCCCCTGTCTGGCGCAGGCGGATATTCTCGCCGCGCGGCTGGCCGGGGAGATCACCGCGCCGTTTACCCGGACCGACAACGGCGTGCGTCTTAAGGTGACCGGCGTGGAGCTGTTCAGCCTCGGACGCGCGACGGCGCAGGCGGACGATGTGGTATGGAGTTCATGGGATCCGCTGACCCGTCACTATCGACGTTTACTGATCCATCAGGGGGCGCTGGCTGGCGTGCTGCTGCTGGGTGACTGCCGCAGTGCGGCAACCTTTACCGATTTACTGGCAACGGCTGCGCCCGCCCACGCGGACTGGCTGTTCGATCGTTTCACAACGCAACCGCAGGTTGCAGGACAGAACGCTATGACAAAACCTACTCTGGTGGTGGTTGGGCACGGTATGGTCGGCCATCATTTCCTCGAAGACTGCGTTAACCGCAATTTGCATCAGCAGTATCAGATTATTGTTTTTGGCGAAGAGCGCTATGCGGCCTATGACCGCGTGCATCTGTCGGAATATTTTGGCGGACGCAGCGCGGACTCGCTCTCGCTGGTGGCGGGGGAGTTCTTTGCCGATAACGGTATAGAGCTGCGCCTCTCGCAGCAGATTGTCGCTATCGATCGTGATGCACACGTTGTGCGTACCGCCAGCGGCCATGAAACCCACTGGGATAAGCTGGTGCTGGCGACCGGCTCGTACCCGTTCGTACCGCCCGTTCCGGGCAGCGATCTGCCGGGTTGTTTTGTCTACCGCACCCTCGACGATCTGGACAATATTGCGGCCCATGCGGCAGGCTCTCGCCGCGGCGTGGTAATTGGCGGCGGCCTGCTGGGGCTGGAGGCGGCGAATGCGCTTAAGCAGCTAGGGCTGGAAACCCACGTGGTGGAGTTTGCGCCGAACCTGATGGCGGTGCAGCTCGACAGCGACGGTGCGGCAATGCTGCGCAAGAAAATTGAGGCGCTGGGCGTAGGGGTACACACCAGTAAATCGACGACGGAGATTGCCACCGCATACGACGGGCTGGTACTGCGCTTTGCCGATGGTGAACAGCTGGAAACGGACATGGTCGTCTTCTCTGCCGGTATTCGTCCGCAGGACGCGCTGGCACGCAGCAGCGGGCTGGCTATTGGCGAGCGCGGCGGGATCTGTATTGACGACGGCTGCCGGACCTCCGATCCGGACGTGCTTGCCATCGGGGAATGCGCGCTGTGGGAGGGGAAAATCTTTGGCCTGGTGGCCCCGGGCTACCAGATGGCGCGCGTGGCTGCCGCTGTGCTGGCGGGTGAGGAGAAGCGCTTCACCGGCGCGGATATGAGTACCAAACTCAAGTTGCTGGGGGTGGATGTGGCGTCGTTTGGTGATGCCCACGGGCGCACGCCGGGGGCGCTGAGCTACCAGTGGACGCACGGGCCGCAGCAAATCTACAAAAAAATTGTGGTCAGTCACGACAGCAAAACCCTGCTGGGTGGCGTGCTGGTGGGCGATGCCAGCGAATACGCCACGCTGGTGCAGATGATGCTTAACGGCATTAGTCTGCCAAAAGAGCCGGAAACGCTGATCTTACCCGCGTCGTCAGGCTGCGCGCCGAAAGCGCTGGGCGTGGCGGCGCTGCCGGAAAGCGCGCAGATCTGTTCGTGTCATAACGTCAGCAAAGGGGATATCTGCCTGGCGGTAAGTGCGGGCGCAACGGATATCGGCGCCATTAAGCAGTGCACCAAAGCGGCGACCGGCTGCGGAGGTTGTAGCGCGCTGGTGAAGCAGGTGATGGAGTTCCAGCTTGCGGAGCAGGGCGTGGAGGTGAAAAAAGATATCTGTGAGCACTTCCCGTACTCGCGTCAGGAGATATACCACCTGGTGCGCGTCAACCATATCCGGACCTTCGACCAGCTTATCAGCCGTTACGGACAAGGGCACGGCTGTGAGATCTGTAAACCGCTGGTGGGATCAGTTCTGGCCTCCTGCTGGAACGAATACCTGCTGAAACCGGCGCATCTGCCGCTGCAGGACACCAACGACCGCTACTTTGCCAATATTCAGAAGGACGGAACGTATTCCATCGTGCCGCGCATGCCCGCCGGGGAAGTGACGGCCGACGGGCTGATCGCCATCGGCCAGATTGCGAAACGCTATAGCCTTTACAGCAAAATCACCGGCGGACAGCGTATTGACCTGTTTGGCGCCACGCTCGAACAGTTGCCGGAAATCTGGCAGGCGCTGGTGGAGGCCGGATTTGAGACCGGACATGCGTACGGGAAATCCCTGCGCACGGTGAAATCCTGCGTCGGGTCGACCTGGTGTCGCTATGGCGTGCAGGACTCCACCGGCCTTGCGGTCAAACTGGAGCATCGCTACAAGGGGTTACGTGCGCCGCACAAAATCAAAATGGCGGTCTCCGGCTGTACCCGTGAGTGCGCAGAGGCGCAAAGCAAAGACGTGGGGGTGATTGCCACGGACAAGGGCTGGAACCTTTATCTGTGCGGCAACGGCGGGATGAAGCCGCGCCACGCGGATCTCTTTGCCAGCGATCTGGACGACGAAACGCTGATCCGCACCGTTGACCGTTTCCTGATGTTCTACATTCGCACGGCAGATCGTCTGCAACGCACCAGTACCTGGATGGATAACCTGGAAGGCGGCCTCGACTATCTGCGCGAGGTGATCCTCAACGACAGCCTGGGGATCGCCCACGAGCTGGAGCAGGAGATGGCCCGGGTGGTGGAGACCTATCAGTGCGAATGGCAAACCACCCTCAACGATCCTGATCGCCTGGCGCTGTTCCGCACCGCGGTGAATGTCCCTGCCGCGGCGGAGAGCAAGCGCTGGCAGGAAATTTGCGGCATCAATGATATCCCCGAGCAGGCTGGCATCGGCGCGCGGCTTGGCCGAAAACCGATTGCGCTGTTCCGCTTTGGAACGTCCGTTTATGCCCTGGACGACCTGGAGCCGGGCAGCAGCGCGAACGTGCTTTCGCGCGGCATCCTTGGCGATGCAGCGGGCGAGCCGGTGGTGATTTCCCCGCTTTACAAGCAGCGCATACGTCTGCGCGATGGGTGTCAGGTGGAGAACGGCGAACCCGTGGTGCGCGCCTGGCCGGTAAAAATTGAAAACGGCAAGGTTTGGGTTGGAAGCCAAGAGCTGGTGATGCGTGCGGAGGCCTCATGACGGAAACCCGTACAACGTGCCCTTACTGCGGGGTGGGCTGCGGTGTGGTCGCCAGTGTGGAAGATGGCGCGGTAAGCGTTCGTGGGGATGAAACTCATCCGGCGAACTTTGGTCGCCTGTGCGTAAAAGGATCTGCCCTTGGGGAAACGACGGGGTTGCAGGGACGTCTGCTGCGCCCGGTTGTTGACGGCATAGAGGTGGCATGGCCGCAGGCGCTGGGTGAAGCGGGCGAGCGGCTACGGAAGATCATCAACGTATGGGGGCCGCAGGCGGTGGCGTTTTATGCCTCCGGCCAGCTGTTGACCGAGGATTACTATGCGGCCAACAAGCTGATGAAAGGCTTTATCGGGGCGGCGAACATTGATACCAACTCGCGGCTGTGCATGTCGTCAGCGGTGGTGGGCTACAAACGCGCCTTCGGTGAAGACATTGTGCCGTGCAGCTACGAGGACGTGGAAAACAGCGATCTGGTGGTACTCGTTGGCTCAAACGCGGCCTGGACGCATCCGGTGCTGTATCAGCGGCTGGTGCAGGCAAAACGCAGCAACCCGCAGATGAAAGTGGTCGTGATCGATCCGCGCAAAACCGCCACCTGCGATGTCGCTGACCTGCATCTGGCGCTTAAGCCCGGCAGCGACGCCGGGCTGTTTGTGGGATTGCTCAATCTGATTCAGGGGAGCGGCGAGTGGCCGATTCCTCACGTGGCCGCGTTTTGCGATCTGCCTTCAGACGAGATTGGCACCTTCTACGACTGGTTTGTCACTGCGCCACGCGCGATCACGCTCTACACCATGGGGATCAACCAGTCCTCCAGCGGCAGCGACAAGTGTAACGCCATCATTAACGTGCATCTTGCCAGCGGGAAGTTCAATCGTTCGGGCTGCGGCCCGTTTTCGCTGACCGGACAGCCAAACGCCATGGGCGGGCGGGAAGTGGGTGGGCTGGCGAACCAGCTGGCGGCGCACATGAACTTCGAGCCGGACGATCTTTCGCGCGTGGCGCGTTTCTGGGGAACCGAGCGGCTGGCACAAACGCCGGGGCTGATGGCGGTAGAGCTGTTTGACGCGATTGCCCGCGGCGAAGTGAAGGTGGTGTGGATCATGGGCACCAATCCTGCCGTGTCACTTCCCGACAGCCACGCGGTGTGCCAGGCCCTGGCAGCCTGCCCGCTGGTCATAGTATCTGAGGTGATGCAGGAGACGGACACCAGCCGGTTTGCTCATATCCGTTTTCCCGCCCTGGGCTGGGGCGAAAAAGACGGAACGGTGACCAATTCCGAGCGGCGTATTTCTCGCCAGCGCGCGTTTCTGCCTGCGCCGGGCGAGGCCAGACCGGACTGGTGGATCATCGCCCGGATCGCAGAGCAGCTCGGTTATGGCGATGCCTTCGCCTGGGAACACCCTCATGAGATATTTTGTGAACATGCGGCGCTGACGGCGTTTGAAAATAACGGCGAACGGGCGCTAAACCTGCGCGAACTGGCGTCGCTGTCGCGAGAGGCGTGGGACGAGCTGGCGCCTTATCAGTGGCATGCCGGTGATTTCCCGCAAAGAAATCTTGTACCGGTTGATCCTTCCTCACATGGGGCAGGCGTCGACGAATTGTACCCCTTGATACTGAATACCGGGCGGATCCGCGATCAGTGGCACACCATGACGCGCACAGGGTATGTTCCGCGCCTGATGCAGCATATCGATGAGCCTTTTATTGAGATGAACGCAACCGATGCGGCGCGCGCGGGGCTGACTGACGGCCAACTGGTGCGGATAAGCTCCCCGCGCGGGGTCATGGTTGCCAGAGTACGTATCTCTACCGCACAGCGTGCGGGCGAGCTGTTTGCGCCGATGCACTGGAACGCGCAGTTTGCCCGGCAGGGGAAGGTCAACGCGCTGGTGGAAGGGCGGGTTGATGCCTGGTCCGGCCAGCCGGAGAGTAAACAAACCGCGGTGAGGATCCTGCCCTGGCTACCCGCCTGGCAGGGGGAGCTGTATGCCCGCGAGTTGCCAGCGCTGCCGCTGTCGGTCTGCTGGTGGCGTAAAGCCTCACGTCTGACGGTGGCGGGGGAGCAGCCGTTGCTGTCGTGGGTCATGGCGTACGCCAGCGGTCGGGGCTGGCAGTTACAGGTGGCACAGACGGGAGAACGCAGCAGCGTGCTCGCCTGGCATCACGGCGAGCTGATGCTGGGCTACTGGGAGGGCCAGACGCTGCCGGCGCTGGCGCATGCGTTTATTGAAGAAGCCTTTGCTGCTGCGCCCGTACAACTCGCTGAACGCCACGCGCTGCTGCAGGGACAACGGCCGGGCGAAGATGCCGATCCCGGGCGAATTATCTGTAGCTGCTTTAGCGTGGGTGAAAATACGATACGTAAGGCGATAGCCGGAGGCTGTAATTCTGCCGCAGCGCTGGGCGTGAAGCTGCGTTGCGGTACGAACTGCGGCTCCTGCCTGCCGGAGCTGAAAGGGTTGTTGGGATAATAGTGTAAAGGCGTCAGGTGGCGGCTTCGCACCGGCACGAATTTGTAGGTCGGGTAAGGCGAAGCCGCCACCCGACAATTCTGTTCAGGATATTCCTGAAATTTCTGTTAAGACTGGTTTTCAGGGCTTATGGCGTTAACATAATAAGTGTTTGTTCATAAACACAGGTTCTGATTGACGACGTTGAAGGCTGTATCGTCCCGCATCCGTTTTTTGCTGTTACTCCCCCTTTTTACGGCTGGAGCCGTTCACGGTGCGCCGAAATCCTTCGTGCAGCAGGCGCAAAATCCGTTTGATAACAACGGCGATAGTCTGCCGGATCTCGGTATGGCGCAACCGACTACCGAAGGCGAAAAGCACCTGGCTGAAATGGCAAAGGCCTTCGGTGAAGCCAGTATGATCGATAACGGCCTGACGGCCGGTCAGCAGGCGCGACAGTTCGCGTTTGGCAAGGTGCGGGATGCCGTCAGCGGGGAAGTCAACGAGCAGATTGAATCCTGGCTTTCCCCCTGGGGTAACGCCAACGTCAATGTACTGGTGGATGACGACGGCAACTTTAACGGCAGCAGCGGAAGCTGGTTTATCCCCTGGAACGACAACACCCGCTATCTGAGCTGGAGCCAGCTTGGCCTGACGCAGCAGACAGACGGGCTGGTGAGCAACGTCGGGATCGGGCAGCGCTGGGTTGCCGGAAACTGGCTGCTGGGCTACAACACTTTTTACGACAACCTGCTGGAAGACAACCTGCAACGTGCCGGACTGGGCGCAGAGGCGTGGGGCGAAAACCTTCGCCTGTCGGCCAATTACTACCAGCCGTTCGCTGGCTGGCAGCCGCGTTCCGACATCCGGGAGCAGCGCATGGCGCGCGGGTACGACGTAACGGCCAAAGCCTGGCTTCCCTGGTTTCATCACCTGAACACCAGCGTCAGCTTTGAACAGTATTTTGGCGATAACGTCGATCTGTTTAACAGCGGTACGGGGTATCACAACCCGGTTGCGGTCAACCTGGGGCTGAATTATACCCCCGTTCCGCTGGTCACCCTGACGGCTGCCCATAAGCAGGGGGAGAGCGGCGTTAGCCAGAATAACCTCGGGCTGAAGCTCAACTATCGCTTTGGCGTGCCGCTGGCGAAACAGCTTTCCGCCGGGGAAGTGGCGGCGACGCGCTCGCTGCGGGGTAGCCGCTATGATTCACCTGAGCGTGATAATCTGCCCGTGATGGAATTCCGTCAGCGTAAAACCCTCTCGGTCTATCTGGCCACGCCGCCGTGGGATCTTAAGCCAGGCGAAACTGTGATGCTGAAGCTGCAAATTCGCAGCACGCACGGTATCCGTCAGATCCACTGGCTGGGTGATACCCAGGCGCTCAGCCTGACCTCACCGGCAAACAGCAACAGCAGCGATGGCTGGAGCATAATCATGCCCGCCTGGAACGACGCGGAAGGGGCGAAAAACGAATGGCGGCTTACGGCCGTGGTGGAAGATAAGGATGGGCAGCGTGTCTCCTCCAATGAGATCACGCTTTCCGTGGTGCAACCGCTCGTCGCAATGCCTGCCGACGATCCACGGTGGAAGTTGCTGCCGGATGAGTAAGTTAAAAAATGCGCTCCTGATGCACCCAGACGGCGGCTTCGACGCGGGATTTTAACTTCATTTTCTTCAGCATGTGTTTGACATGCACTTTGACCGTGCTCTCGGTGATGTCCAGACGGCGGGCGATCATTTTGTTCGGCAGACCCTGAGCAATCAGCTTCAGAATGTCGCGCTCGCGCGGGGTCAACTGGCTGACGTCACGGTCAGACGTGGCGCGGTTCGCACGCAGGCTGGCGGCCAGTACCGGCGTTAACGCTTCACTCAGCACCATCTCGCCTGCGGCAGCCTGTTGCAGCGCCTTGAGCAGATCTTCCGGCTCCATATCTTTCAGCAGATAGCCGTCTGCCCCCCGCTTGAGGGCGGTGACCACGTCTTCTTCATGGTTTGAGACGCTGAAGACCACCACCCGGCCAGAGAGGGATTTCTCCCGCAGCTTGTCGAGGGTTTCCAGGCCATTCATGCCCGGCATGTTGAGATCGAGCAAGATCAAATCAGGATCGAGCGATTCGGCAAGTTCAATACCCTGTTCGCCGTTGCTGGCTTCCCCGACGACGGTGATATCGGGCGCCATGCTGACAAGCTGTTTAACGCCAGTGCGCAGCATCGGATGATCGTCAATCAACAGGATAGATGCCGGTTCCTGATTAGTCATGGTTTTCTCCTTGAGCAGTTATGAGGGGCTTTTCGGGTATAAAGGTGACCACGACTTCGGTGCCACCTGACTCTCCCCGGCGAACCTGGCAATCACCGCGCAGGCTTTGCGCGCGGTCTCGCATGATGATTAAACCATAATGGTTCGTTCGTTCGGCATTTTCCGGCACGCCGCGGCCGTTATCCTGAACCCTGAGCTTCACCTGATTATCCTGGCAGCTGACGGTGACCGTGACGGCCGTCGCCTCGGCATGCTTGAGCACGTTGCTCAGGGCTTCACGGGCAATTTGCAGCAAATGGATCGCCTGGTGAGAGGGGACAAAACGCGGTGGCAACTGGTAATCCAGCTTCACCGGGAAGCCCAGCCTGGCACTAAATTCCTGACAGCTGGACTCCAGCGCAGGGCGTAGCCCCGGCTCGGTGAGCTGTAAACGGAAGGTGGTCAGCAGCTCGCGAAGCTGAATCCACGAGGTGTTAAGCTCGTTGCGGATCTGGCTGAGCAGCTGTTTGCTGCTCTCGGGCATGCCTTCGTCCTGCATTTGCAGGCAACTCACCTGCATCTTCATGCAGGAGAGGGACTGGGCGATGGAGTCGTGCAGCTCGCGGGCGATGGTGGCGCGCTCCTCCATCACGATCAGCTGCTGCTGTTTCTCCTGGTGACGGTCGAGCGCCAGCGTGGCCGTGAGCTGCTCTACAAGAGTATCGACCAACTGCTGCTGGTCGTGGCTCAGATGACGTCCGGCGGGCAGGGTGGCCAGCAAAATACCGTACTGGGTATGGCTGTCCATCAGCCGCCACTTGAGGGTCGTGCCGCTGGTGGTAAGCGGCGGCAAGCCGCGCGGGCACAGATGACACCCTTTATCGTCGCAGGAGACGTCCGACTGACAGGTAAATTCCTGATGGTTTTCCTCATCTTCAACGTCATAAACCCGTAGCTCAAGATCGTGGAGCAGAGTCAGGTTTTGCAGGCCGTTCAGTACCGGCGAGAGACGCTCGCAAAGCGGTACCTGCATATGCAGGCGACGGTTCGCCTGCCAGAGGAAAGAGAGGATCTCGTTTTTCTGCTCAAGCCCGGCGGTTTTCTCCTGGACGCGTTTTTCCAGTACCGCGTAGCTTTCAGATAGTTCCGCCGACATGGTGTTGAGCGCCTCGCCGAGCATCGCCATTTCGTTGCGCCCGCTGATGTGCGTGCGTTGGGTAAAATCGCGCTGTGTGACGGCGCGGGCCATTGCCAGGAGTTGCTTCCAGGGGTTAAGCAACCGCGCGCGCAGCCAGATAACCGTGAAAATCAGCAGCAAACCCATAAACAGCGCCATTGCGCGGTGAACCATCACCACGCGGTCAATGCGTAACTCTGTGGTGCGATCGAACGAGGAGACGAGATGATCGATGCGTGAAACAAACCCGGCGACATCCTGGGCGACCGTTTCCCGGTCTTCCGCCCGCTTTAACCCGGGCTTCAGCTGGGTATGCCAGTAGCCCTGAAGCGCCTTAAGCTGAGATTGCTGGCCGTCACGGATGGCGGCTCTTTCCAGTTCAGGGCTGAATGCGGTACGCTCCATTTCGTCGATAAGCGGTTGGTCAGCCTGTGTCAGCGGCACCGACGCCAGCAGCCGGTAACTCTGCATACGTAGCGAGCCTGCCTCGTTGATGGCATGCGCATTACCCTGCACACCCTGTACCAGCCAGCCAGAAATAGCCATGCCGGTCACACCGATAGCGGTGGACAGCAGAACAATAAGCGCCAGCTGGTTAACCAGCGTCAGCGGAGATAAACATCTTTTTAACATAGAGTTGCCGGGCTCCTGACGTGACCTGATTGCAGGAATGGCGCTATTCTGGTGCATACCCTGGAGTATACCCATACCAATAAAGGATTACCTCTAAATTGCCAGAGAGGTAACGGTTAGTGGGTGGACGAAGCAGGGATGCGTCAGCACCGTGAAAAACCACACCTTTTTTACGTTTTGCATCTACTCATTAAGAGTGATGGCTTTTTTTTCGCCGCAAAACCTCCCACTTTTCCTTTGATTTATATCAACTTACCGCCGCCCTAAAGCCCTAATGTTTGCAGCATCATTCGAGAATCAGAGGTGTCTATGAGTCACTCTTCCGCTCCCGAAAGGGAAACTGGTGCCGTTATTACAGACTGGCGTCCAGAGGATCCGGCGTTCTGGCAACAGCGCGGCCACCGTATAGCAAGTCGTAATCTGTGGATTTCCGTGCCATGTCTGTTACTGGCGTTTTGCGTCTGGATGTTGTTCAGTGCGGTTGCGGTTAACCTGCCAAAAGTGGGCTTTACCTTTACCACCGATCAGCTGTTTATGTTGACTGCGTTGCCGTCGCTTTCAGGCGCACTGCTGCGCGTTCCTTACGCGTTTATGGTGCCGGTCTTTGGTGGTCGTCGCTGGACGGCTTTCAGTACCGGGATCATGATCGTGCCGTGCGTGTGGCTCGGTTTTGCGGTGCAGGATACCTCTACACCGTTTAGCGTGTTCGTGATTATCTCTCTGCTGTGCGGCTTTGCGGGGGCGAACTTTGCGTCCAGTATGGCAAACATCAGCTTCTTCTTCCCGAAAGCGAAGCAGGGTGGTGCGCTGGGCATTAACGGCGGTCTGGGTAACATGGGCGTGAGCGTGATGCAGCTGATTGCTCCGCTGGCGATCTCGGTCTCCATCTTTGCGGCGTTTGGCGGCGGCGGTGTGACGCAGCCCGACGGTTCAGTGCTGTTCCTGCAAAATGCCTCCTGGATTTGGGTACCGTTCCTGGTGGTCTTTACCCTGGCGGCATGGTTCTTCATGAACGACCTGTCCGCGTCCAAAGCGTCCCTGAGCGAGCAGCTGCCGGTTCTGAAACGTGGCCACCTGTGGGTAATGGCACTGCTGTATCTGGCGACCTTCGGCTCGTTCATCGGTTTCTCCGCAGGCTTTGCCATGCTGTCGAAAACCCAGTTCCCGGACGTACAGATCCTTCAGTTTGCCTTCTTCGGTCCGTTTATTGGCGCGCTGGCACGTTCGCTGGGCGGGATGATCTCCGACCGTCTGGGCGGAACGCGCGTTACGCTGGTGAACTTTGTATTGATGGCCATCTTCTGTGCACTGCTGTTCCTGACGCTGCCTGCGGGTGGTGAGGGAGGTAACTTCTTTGCCTTCTTCGGCGTCTTCATGGTGCTGTTCCTGACCGCCGGGCTGGGCAGTGCGTCTACTTTCCAGATGATCTCTGTCATCTTCCGCAAGCTGACCATGGACCGCGTGAAAGCGCAGGGCGGGAGCGACGAGCAGGCGATGCGTGAAGCCGCCACCGATACCGCTGCGGCGCTTGGGTTTATCTCTGCGATTGGCGCGATTGGCGGCTTCTTTATTCCAAAAGCGTTCGGTATCTCACTGGATCTGACCGGCTCTCCGGCGGGTGCGATGAAGGTATTCCTCGTCTTCTATATCGCCTGTGTGGTCATCACCTGGCTGGTATATGGCCGTAATACCAAGAAAAACAAGTAAGCTTGATTATCCGTTTGCGCGGCCTGAGTGCCGCGCTTTTTTTAATCGCTAAATAGTTACAACATACTAATAGCGTTTCCCGTAGTCGCACACAGGTAACGCTGTGATCGCCATCGCTTTACAGGAGTCTCTACCCCTTAATACCTAAGATGTTAAATTTTGCTCCGCTTATTGTACGATAAATAAAATATATCCATATAAATCATTAAGTTAATAAATATTAACAGCTACCGCTTTGGTGGTATTTGATCTAATACCCCCCCTCAGAGACCCCCTCCGTCTTGATCGTTATCAATTCTCACCATCTTTCATAGCGTTACCTTCGCTGCAAATCAGCAATGTCGATTTAGAGAGCCACAGGCTCCACACAGGAGATACCCGATGAGCAAATTTTTGGACCGGTTTCGCTACTTCAAACAGAAGGGTGAAACTTTTGCCGATGGGCACGGCCAGGTTCTGGATACCAACCGGGACTGGGAAGACGGTTACCGTCAACGCTGGCAGCATGACAAAGTTGTCCGTTCTACCCACGGTGTAAACTGCACTGGCTCATGTAGCTGGAAGATTTTCGTTAAAAACGGTCTGGTGACCTGGGAAATGCAGCAGACCGACTATCCGCGTACCCGTCCGGATATGCCGAACCATGAACCGCGCGGCTGCCCGCGTGGGGCCAGCTACTCCTGGTATCTCTACAGCGCCAACCGTCTGAAATACCCGCTGATGCGTAAACGCCTGATGAAAATGTGGCGTGAAGCGAAAGTGCAGCACAGCGATCCGGTTGATGCCTGGGCATCCATCATCGAGGACGCCGACAAAGCGAAAAGCTTCAAACAGGCGCGTGGTCGCGGTGGTTTCGTTCGTTCTTCCTGGAAAGAAGTGAACGAGCTGATTGCGGCCTCCAACGTCTATACCGTGAAAACTTACGGTCCTGACCGCGTGGCAGGCTTCTCGCCAATCCCGGCAATGTCGATGGTCTCTTACGCCTCCGGCGCGCGCTACCTGTCACTCATCGGTGGTACCTGCCTGAGCTTCTACGACTGGTACTGCGACCTGCCGCCAGCGTCGCCTCAGACCTGGGGTGAGCAGACCGACGTGCCGGAGTCCGCCGACTGGTATAACTCCAGCTACATCATCGCCTGGGGCTCTAACGTTCCGCAGACCCGTACCCCGGATGCGCACTTCTTTACCGAAGTACGTTACAAAGGGACCAAAACCGTCGCCGTGACCCCGGACTACGCCGAAATCGCCAAACTGTGCGACCTGTGGCTGGCGCCGAAACAGGGTACCGATGCCGCAATGGCGCTGGCGATGGGCCACGTCATGCTGCGTGAATTCCACCTCGACAAGCCAAGCCAGTATTTCACCGATTACGTGCGTCGCTACACCGACATGCCAATGCTGGTGATGCTCGAAGAGCGTGACGGCTATTACGCCGCAGGCCGTATGCTGCGTGCCGCGGATCTGGTGGACGCGCTGGGTCAGGAAAACAACCCGGAGTGGAAAACGGTCGCCTGCAACAGCAACGGCGAGCTGGTGGCGCCAAACGGTTCTATCGGCTTCCGCTGGGGCGAAAAAGGCAAATGGAACCTGGAACAGCGTAACGGCACCACGGGTGAAGAGACAGAACTTCGCCTCAGCATGCTGGGCAGCCAGGACGAAATCGCCGATGTCGGCTTCCCGTACTTTGGTGGTGAAGGTTCCGAGCACTTCAACAAGGTTGAGCTGCAAAACGTTCTGATGCACAAACTGCCGGTTAAACGCCTGCAACTGGCGGACGGTTCTACCGCTCTGGTCACTACGGTCTACGATCTGACCATGGCGAACTATGGCCTGGAGCGCGGTCTGAACGACGAAAACTGCGCGACCAGCTATGACGACGTGAAGGCTTATACACCAGCCTGGGCGGAGCAGATCACCGGTGTGCCACGCGCCCAAATCACCCGTATCGCCCGCGAATTTGCGGAAAACGCAGACAAAACTCACGGTCGCTCCATGATCATCGTCGGTGCCGGTCTGAACCACTGGTATCACCTCGATATGAACTATCGCGGCCTGATCAACATGCTGATCTTCTGCGGCTGCGTCGGGCAGAGCGGCGGCGGCTGGGCGCACTACGTGGGCCAGGAAAAACTGCGTCCGCAGACCGGCTGGCAGCCGCTGGCGTTTGCCCTTGACTGGCAGCGTCCGGCTCGTCACATGAACAGCACCTCCTACTTCTATAACCACTCCAGCCAGTGGCGCTACGAGACGGTGACCGCGCAGGAGCTGCTGTCGCCGATGGCGGATAAATCCCGCTACAGCGGCCATCTGATTGACTTCAACGTGCGCGCTGAACGCATGGGCTGGCTGCCGTCTGCACCACAGTTGGGCACTAACCCGCTGCGCATTGCGGAAGCGGCGAAGAAAGCGGGCATGTCACCGGTGGACTACACCGTGAAATCGCTGAAGGATGGCTCAATCCGTTTTGCGGCAGAACAGCCTGAGAACGGCAAAAACCATCCGCGTAACCTGTTCATCTGGCGCTCCAACCTGCTGGGTTCGTCCGGTAAAGGCCATGAGTACATGCTGAAATACCTGCTCGGTACCGAAAACGGTATTCAGGGTAAGGATCTCGGCAAGCAGGGCGGCGTGAAGCCAGAAGAAGTTGAATGGAAAGACAACGGTCTGGACGGCAAGCTGGATCTGGTGGTAACGCTGGACTTCCGTCTGTCCAGTACCTGCCTGTACTCCGATATCGTGCTGCCTACCGCCACCTGGTACGAAAAAGACGACATGAATACGTCGGATATGCATCCGTTTATTCATCCGCTGTCTGCGGCCGTTGACCCGGCGTGGGAATCAAAAAGCGACTGGGAAATCTATAAAGACATCGCGAAGAAATTCTCCGAAGTCTGTGTAGGGCACCTGGGCAAAGAGACCGACGTGGTGACGCTGCCAATCCAGCACGACTCCGCTGCCGAACTGGCGCAGCCGCTTGACGTGAAGGACTGGAAAAAAGGCGAATGCGACCTGATCCCGGGCGTGACCGCGCCGCACATTATTCCGGTTGAACGTGATTACCCGGCAACGTACGAGCGCTTTACCTCTATCGGTCCGCTGATGGAGAAGATCGGTAACGGCGGTAAAGGCATCGCCTGGAACACCCAGAGCGAAATGGACCTGCTGCGCAAGCTCAATTACACCAAAGCAGACGGCCCGGCCAAAGGCCAGCCAATGCTGAACACGGCAATTGATGCAGCGGAAATGATCCTGACCCTGGCACCGGAAACCAATGGCCACGTGGCGGTGAAAGCGTGGGCGGCTCTGAGTGAATTTACCGGCCGTGACCATACGCATCTGGCGAAGAATAAAGAAGAAGAGAAAATCCGCTTCCGCGATATTCAGGCTCAGCCGCGCAAGATTATCTCCAGCCCGACCTGGTCTGGCCTCGAAGATGAACATGTGTCCTATAACGCCGGATACACCAACGTTCACGAGCTGATCCCATGGCGCACGCTCTCTGGCCGTCAGTCTCTGTATCAGGATCACCAGTGGATGCGTGACTTCGGTGAAAGCCTGCTGGTTTACCGGCCGCCAATCGATACCCGCTCCGTGAAAGCGGTGATGGGGGCGAAATCAAACGGTAACCCTGAGAAGGCGCTGAACTTCCTGACGCCGCACCAGAAGTGGGGTATCCACTCCACCTACAGCGACAACCTGCTGATGCTGACGCTGTCACGCGGGGGGCCGATTGTCTGGATGAGCGAAGCGGACGCCAAAGATCTGGGTATCGAAGATAACGACTGGATCGAAGTGTTCAACAGCAACGGTGCCCTGACGGCACGTGCGGTGGTGAGCCAGCGTGTACCAGCCGGGATGACCATGATGTACCACGCGCAGGAACGTATCGTTAACCTGCCGGGTTCAGAGATCACCGAGCAGCGCGGCGGTATTCACAACTCTGTGACCCGTATTACGCCGAAACCGACGCATATGATCGGCGGCTATGCCCAGCTGGCCTACGGCTTTAACTACTACGGCACTGTAGGATCAAACCGCGATGAGTTCGTGGTGGTACGTAAGATGAAGAATATTAACTGGTTAGATGGCGAAGGAAATGACCAGGTACAGGAGAGCGTAAAATGAAAATTCGTTCACAAGTCGGCATGGTGCTGAATCTGGATAAATGCATCGGCTGTCATACCTGCTCAGTCACCTGTAAAAACGTCTGGACCAGCCGTGAAGGTATGGAGTACGCCTGGTTCAACAACGTGGAAAGTAAGCCGGGCACCGGCTTCCCGACCGACTGGGAAAACCAGGAGAAGTGGAAGGGTGGCTGGATCCGTAAAATCAACGGCAAACTGCAACCGCGCATGGGTAACCGTGCGATGCTGCTCGGTAAAATCTTTGCTAACCCGCATCTGCCGGGCATCGACGATTACTACGAGCCGTTTGATTACGACTATCAGAACCTGCACAACGCGCCGGAAAGCAAACACCAGCCGATCGCCCGTCCTCGCTCGCTGATCACCGGTAAGCGCATGGACAAAATTACCAGCGGTCCAAACTGGGAGGAAATTCTGGGCGGCGAGTTCGAAAAACGCGCCAAAGACCAGAACTTCGAGAACATGCAGAAGGCGATGTACGGCCAGTTCGAAAACACTTTCATGATGTATCTGCCGCGCCTGTGCGAACACTGCCTTAACCCGGCGTGCGTGGCGACCTGCCCAAGCGGCGCCATCTACAAGCGTGAAGAAGATGGCATTGTGCTGATCGACCAGGACAAGTGCCGCGGCTGGCGTATGTGCATCACCGGCTGCCCGTACAAAAAAATCTACTTTAACTGGAAGAGCGGTAAGTCTGAGAAGTGTATCTTCTGCTACCCGCGTATCGAAGCCGGTATGCCGACCGTCTGCTCAGAGAGCTGCGTAGGGCGTATCCGCTACCTCGGCGTGCTGCTGTACGACGCGGATGCGATTGAAAATGCCGCAAGCACCGAGAACGAGAAAGATCTGTATCAGCGTCAGCTGGACGTCTTCCTCGATCCGAACGATCCGAAGGTGATCGAGCAGGCGCTGAAAGACGGTATTCCGCAGAGCGTGATTGACGCCGCACAGCAGTCCCCGGTGTACAAAATGGCGATGGACTGGAAGCTGGCGCTGCCGCTGCACCCGGAATACCGCACGTTGCCGATGGTCTGGTACGTGCCGCCGCTGTCTCCGATTCAGTCTGCGGCTGACGCAGGTGAACTGGGCAGCAACGGCATTCTGCCGGACGTGGAAAGCCTGCGTATTCCGGTTCAGTATCTGGCCAACCTGCTCACCGCAGGGGATACCCAGCCGGTGCTGCTGGCGCTGAAACGTATGCTGGCGATGCGTCACTTCAAACGTGCGGAAACCGTTGACGGCGTTAACGATACCCGCGCGCTGGAAGAGGTCGGCCTGACCGAAGCGCAGGCGCAGGAGATGTACCGCTATCTGGCAATCGCTAACTACGAAGATCGTTTCGTGGTGCCGAGCAGTCACCGCGAGCTGGCTCGCGAGGCCTTCCCGGAGAAAAGTGGGTGTGGCTTTACCTTTGGCGACGGTTGCCACGGGTCAGACAGCAAATTCAACCTGTTCAACAGCCACCGCATCGACGCGATGGATGTGACCAGCAAAACGGAGCCGCACCAATGATTGAACTCGTCATTGTTTCGCGTCTGCTCGAGTACCCTGATGCTGCGCTTGTGCAGCATCAACAGGAACTCTTTGATGCACTCGCGTCATCTGAAAACCTGGATAAAGAGGATGCCCAGACGCTGGGCGTTTTCCTCCGCGACCTGCTGGCGCGCGATCTTCTTGATGCGCAGGCGGACTACAGCCAGCTGTTTGACCGTGGTCGTGCCACGTCTCTATTGCTGTTCGAACACGTTCACGGTGAATCCCGCGACCGTGGTCAGGCGATGGTGGATCTGATGGCCCAGTACGAGCAGCACGGTTTGCAACTCGACAGCCGCGAGCTGCCGGATCACCTGCCTCTGTACCTGGAATATCTGGCGCAGCTGCCGAAAGAGGAAGCGCTGGGCGGGTTGCAGGACATCGCTCCCATTCTGGCGTTGCTCGGCGCACGTCTCCAGCAACGTGAGAGCAATTATGCAGTCCTGTTCGATCTACTGGTGAAACTGGCTAACGCCTCGGTTGACAGTCAAAAAGTGGCGGAAAAAATTGCGGATGAAGCCCGTGACGACACCCCACAAGCACTGGATGCCGTCTGGGAAGAAGAACAGGTGAAATTCTTTGCTGACCAGAGCTGTGGCGAATCTGAAATCTCCGCGCATCAGCGTCGTTTTGCCGGAGCGGTGGCTCCGCAATATTTGAATATCTCTAACGGAGGACAGCACTAATGCACTTCCTGAATATGTTCTTCTTTGACATTTACCCGTATATCGCGGGCACCGTGTTCCTGGTGGGAAGCTGGCTGCGTTATGACTATGGCCAGTACACCTGGCGTGCTGCCTCCAGCCAGATGCTGGATCGTAAAGGGATGAACCTGGCGTCAAACCTGTTCCACATCGGGATTTTGGGTATTTTTGCCGGTCATTTCCTGGGGATGCTGACGCCGCACTGGATGTACGAAGCGTGGCTGCCGATTGAAGTGAAGCAGAAGATGGCGATGCTCGCCGGTGGCGCCTGCGGCGTGATGACCCTGGTGGGTGGGCTGCTGCTGCTGAAACGCCGTCTGTTCAGCCCACGCGTGCGGGCTACCACGACCGGAGCGGACATCCTGATCCTCTCCCTGCTGATGGTGCAGTGTGCGCTGGGTCTGCTGACCATTCCATTCTCTGCGCAGCATATGGACGGCAGCGAGATGATGAAGCTGGTGGGATGGGCGCAGTCTGTCGTGACCTTCCGCGGTGGTGCCTCTGAGCATCTGGACGGCGTGGCGTTCATCTTCCGCGTTCACCTGGTGCTGGGTATGACCCTGTTTGTGCTGTTCCCGTTCTCTCGCCTGGTGCACATCTGGAGTGCGCCGGTGGAGTACCTGACGCGCAAATATCAGATCGTGCGTGCTCGTCGCTGATTCGCTGTATTGATACAACCCCGCATTTGCGGGGTTTTTTTTGTCCTGGAACCAGGGTTTGGTGCGGATGCCGGGTGGCGGCTGCGCCTTACCCGGCCTACGGAATTCACTATGCTCGGATCGAACCCTGGTCGAAGCTTCTCATCTTTCCCCGCATGGGAGAACCATGGGGCATTGTGCTTTTGGAGAGTGCTAAAGAATCTGGAAGTGATGGTGGTGGGGGAAGGATTCGAACCTTCGAAGTCGATGACGGCAGATTTACAGTCTGCTCCCTTTGGCCGCTCGGGAACCCCACCAGGGGTAATTCATATTTTGAGGTAAAGCTGGAGATGGTGGTGGGGGAAGGATTCGAACCTTCGAAGTCGATGACGGCAGATTTACAGTCTGCTCCCTTTGGCCGCTCGGGAACCCCACCACGGGGTAATGCTTTTAACTGGCCTGCTTCCTGTTGGAAGCGGGGCGCATCATATCAAATGAGACGCCCCTGTAAAGCATTCCTTTAGGAAAATGAAGCTGTTTGCCTGCTTTTTATCCGTAAAGGCGTAAAGCTAATCAATTCATTTTCCGAAGGATTAAAGAATAATCGTTCTGTTGCCGTACACAAAGACGCGCTGAGCAAGTACCTGATAAAGCGCACGGCTCAGTACGTTCTTCTCAACGTCACGGCCAGCTCGCATCATATCTTCTGCCGTGTAGGTGTGATCCACGTGGATCACGTCCTGCATGATGATTGGGCCTTCGTCCAGATTATCATTCACGTAGTGCGCGGTTGCGCCAATGATCTTCACCCCACGCTCGTATGCCTGGTGATACGGACGCGCGCCAATAAAGGCTGGCAGGAAGGAGTGGTGGATGTTGATAATTTTGTTCGGGAAGCGCGCCACGAAGGATGGCGTCAGCACGCGCATGTATTTTGCCAGCACCACGTAGTCCGGGTTATGCGCTTCAATCGCAGCAGCCATCAGGTTGTCGTGCTCTTCGCGGGTATGACCTTCATGGCTGACCAGTTCAAACGGAATGTCGAAACGTTCAACCAGCGTACGCAGCGTCTCGTGGTTGCCAATGACGGCGGCAATTTCGACGTCCAGGCCACCGTAGTTGGCTTTCATCAGCAGATCGCCCAGGCAGTGCGCCTCTTTGGTGACCAGAATGACAATGCGGCGACGACCCGCCGGGTTTAGCTCGCGCACCGAGCCTTCCGGCAGGGCGCTGTCCAGATCGGCAAGCAGGGTTGTGTCGTTGAAAATACCTTCCAGCTCGGTACGCATAAAGAAGCGACCGGTACGGTGGTCAACGAACTCGTTGTTCTGCACGATATTCAGTTCATGCTTGTAGCAAATGTTGGTAATTCGTGCGATCAGTCCTTTTTGATCGGGACAGATAGTGCGCAGAACTTTACGTTGTAATGATTGCATCGCCGGGAAATCCTGTTTATGTATTTGCGAAGTCTGAGTTGTCAGGCATTACTGCCGCAACACTTTTTAAATTTTTTTCCTGAACCACAGGGGCAGGGATCGTTACGACCGAATTGCGGACGTGTGCCGTCAATATAATACCATTGCCCGCTGTCCTTTAAGAACCGTGAGCGTTCAATGATGGCGCCGGGTTTGTTTTGTTCGCTAAAGCGGGCGACAAAACTGACATAGCCCTCGTTGGCATCGCGGCCGGGAGCGGCATCAAAGACGGTAAGGCCCAGCCAGACGGTGTTGGCAAATCCGGCTTCAATCTCTTGCCGAAAATCGGCAGCATCACAGGACGGATGCCAGGTTTTAATCAGGTAGTCTGCGTTTTTGATCACAAAAGCAGTATACCGCGAGCGCATAAGGTGTGACGGGTCTGGTGCAACCTGCTCGCCAGAAAGATATCGCTGGCAACATAGGCTATACTCCAGAGCGCTACCACAGGGGCAGAGTTGAGACACGATTCTCTTCCTGGAACAAAAAATAAGGCGTTAAACGCTTAAGGTAGCAATATGTTAACTGAGCAGGTGCGTTGACGCTATGGCGGGAATCCAGGGGAAGTAAAACAGGGCTAATGAGAAAGGTAAAAATTGGACTGGCGTTGGGCTCAGGTGCAGCCCGGGGTTGGTCACATATTGGCGTTATCAATACCTTAAACCAGATGGGGATTGACGTTGATATTGTCGCAGGATGTTCTATCGGGTCGCTGGTCGGATCCGCGTACGCCTGCGGTAAGCTCCCGCAGCTTGAAAGCTGGGTGCGCTCCTTTAGTTACTGGGATGTACTGCGCCTGATGGATCTCTCCTGGCAGCGTGGCGGCCTGCTGCGCGGCGAACGCGTATTCAATCAGTTTCGTAAGATAATGCCCCTCGCTGACTTCAGCCACTGCCAAATGCCTTTCGGCGCCGTTGCAACCAACCTCAGTACTGGCAGGGAGTTATGGCTCACCGAAGGGGATATTCATCTCGCCGTTCGCGCATCCTGTAGCATGCCTGGGTTAATGGCGCCTGTGCCTCATAATGGCTACTGGCTCGTTGATGGCGGCGTGGTGAATCCTGTGCCCATCTCTCTGACGCGCGCCATGGGGGCAGATATCGTCATTGCAGTTGATTTACAGCACGACGCTCACCTTATGCAGCAGGATTTGATGCCGGTTAATCTTCAGAGCGATGATGCGGAAGAAGAGAAACTTGCCTGGCATGCGCGTTTACGCGGCAGAATAGGGCGCCTGACTGCCCGTCGCACGGTGACCGCGCCGAACGCCATTGAAATCATGACGACCTCCATTCAAATTCTTGAGAATCGCCTGAAGCGAAACCGTATGGCTGGCGATCCTCCGGATATTCTTATTCAGCCCTATTGTCCACAAATCTCTACCCTTGATTTCCACCGGGCTGAGGCCGCCATAGCAGCGGGCTCGTTAGCCGTCGAAAAGAAAATAGATGAACTGTTGCCTTTTGTGCGTACAGCACGTTAAGCACTTTTTTGATTACTTCAGCAAAATCTGACAGGCGATAGTACCAATAGCATGCCACTATTGAGTAACTGTCAGCCAGGGGAGGAACCATGACACAGCCATTGGCCGGAAAACATATTTTGATAGTAGAAGACGAGCCCGTTTTCCGATCGCTACTGGATTCGTGGTTATCCTCACTGGGTGCAACCACGTCCCTTGCCGAAGATGGCGTCGAGGCACTGGAAAAAATGGCCAGCATGGCGCCAGATCTGATGATCTGCGATCTCGAGATGCCGCGCATGGACGGATTAATGCTGGTGGAGAACCTGCGTAACGAAGGTTATCAGACACCGATACTGGTGATCTCGGCGACCGAAAATATGGCGGATATTGCTAAGGCGTTGCGTTTGGGTGTGCAGGATATCCTGCTCAAACCGGTTAAAGATTTAAACCGACTGCGTGAAACGGTGTTGGCCTGCCTGTATCCCAATATGTTTAATTCCCGGGTGGAAGAAGAAGAACGTCTTTTCCAGGACTGGGATGCTTTAGTCAGTAATCCGCTCGCGGCCGCGAAGCTGCTTCAGGAACTTCAGCCGCCGGTGCAGCAAAATATCTCTCATTGCAGAGTAAATTATCGCCAGCTGGTAGCGGCTGACCAGCCTGGACTGGTGCTGGATATTGCGCCGCTATCAGATTCCGACCTCGCTTTTTATTGCCTGGATGTTACCCGAGCGGGAGATAACGGCGTTCTGGCGGCCTTATTACTCCGTGCGCTGTTTAATGGATTGCTACAGGAACAATTATCCCATCAGGGGCAACGACTTCCTGAGTTAGGCAGTTTACTAAAACAGGTCAACCAACTTTTTCGCCAGGCCAATTTGCCGGGGCAGTTCCCGCTTCTGGTTGGCTATTATCACAGCGGGTTGAATAACCTTATTCTGGTCTCTGCTGGATTAAATGCCACGCTGAATACCGGCGAACACCATATACAGGTGAGTAACGGTGTGCCGTTGGGAACGTTGGGTAATACTTACCTTAATCAAATTAGCCATCGCTGCACCACCTGGCAGTGCCAAATTTGGGGTGCCGGTGGGCGGTTACGCTTAATGTTGTCCACGGAGTAAGCAGTCAGATTTTATTTTTCAGATTGCTTTACCTGTGTTTTTGCTGGCAGTGCTACTATCGCTGCAAGTTTCATGCGTATTTGTCTTAATTGATCGGCAACGCGTTCTTTTCAGACCCGTATTAGTGGCTGAGACTGTATACTCAACGCGTTATTCAATGCATAAAAGTTCAAAACTTGAACAGTTCAGGAGAATTTCAATGGCTGCCCTAAATTCGAAAGTCAGAAAGGCCGTTATCCCGGTGGCGGGATTGGGTACCAGGATGTTGCCAGCGACGAAGGCAATCCCAAAAGAGATGCTGCCTCTGGTTGATAAGCCATTAATCCAGTATGTCGTGAATGAGTGTATTGCGGCAGGTATCACCGAAATTGTACTGGTGACGCATTCATCTAAAAACTCTATCGAAAACCATTTCGATACCAGTTTCGAACTCGAAGCAATGCTGGAAAAACGCGTAAAGCGCCAGCTGCTGGAGGAAGTGCAGTCTATTTGCCCTCCACACGTTACCATTATGCAGGTTCGTCAGGGCCTGGCGAAGGGCCTGGGGCACGCAGTATTGTGTGCACATCCGGTAGTGGGTGATGAGCCGGTCGCGGTTATTCTGCCCGACGTGATCCTTGATGAGTATGAGTCCGATCTTTCCCAGGAAAACCTGGCGGAAATGATTAAACGCTTCGACGAAACCGGCAGCAGCCAGATTATGGTTGAGCCAGTCGACGATGTGACTGCTTACGGTGTGGTTGACTGCAAAGGTGTTGCCCTGCAACCTGGTGAAAGCGTACCAATGGTTGGCGTTGTTGAAAAACCTAAAGCGGACGTCGCGCCGTCTAACCTTGCTGTCGTTGGCCGTTACGTACTGAGTGCTGAAATCTGGGCGCTGCTGGCCAAAACGCCTCCGGGTGCGGGCGATGAAATCCAGCTGACGGATGCTATCGATATGCTGATCGAGAAAGAGACCGTGGAAGCCTACCACATGAAAGGTAAGAGCCATGACTGCGGTAATAAGCTCGGTTATATGCAGGCATTCGTCGAATATGGCATTCGCCATAACAGCCTGGGTGAAGAATTTAAAGCCTGGCTCAAAGGTAGCGTGGGTATTAAGTAATAAACTCACGGACCAGTGAACAAGACCGGTGTGGCGATGCCCACCGGTTTTTTTATGCCTGTCGATCCGTAATTGGCTGGAGATTGTCAAGGACGTTAAATAGTGAGCCTGGCAATATGACAGAATGTAAGGAGATGTTCGGGGTATATTATGGGCATAAAAAATCCCGCATTAAGCGGGATTTTTCAGAATCTTTCCAGATTAATCCTTGATCAGGAAGTCATCCAGTTGTTTACCTTGTTCGTCCATAGCTTTCTTGATTACAGCAGGAGTACGACCCTGGCCGGTCCAGGTTTTCTCTTCGCCGTTCTCGTCGATGTAGCTATATTTAGCAGGACGTGCTGCGCGTTTTGCTTTGGTACCGGTTTTGGCCGCAGCCATGCTGTTCAGCAATTCGTTTGGATCGATACCATCGGCAATCAGCATTTCGCGATACTGTTGCAGTTTACGTGTACGTTCTTCGATTTCAGCCGCTGCTGCGCTTTCTTCTTCACGACGTTCGTTAACGACAACTTCTAATTTTTCGAGCATCTCTTCAAGCGTTTCAAGGGTACATTCTCTTGCCTGCGCACGAAGAGTACGGATGTTGTTCAGAATTTTAAGTGCTTCGCTCATTGTAGTAATCTCAAACTTATAATGGGGGTGGGTTTGTTGTCCTAATAATAGAGCGTTAATTTCACTTGTGCAATAGGTTGGAATGTAAGGAATTCAAAAAATACAAAATTAATGACGCTATTATTAATTACGCTAACTTAAATTTCATTGTTTGCTGGGGCGATGAGATATCGTTTCAAACGGCAAAAGCGCGTCATTTGCATGTTTGTTTTGTGACTTTTACCTCAGGAATTATAGTTGCGGTTGATAAATATCAGCCTTTCGTATTACTCCGGCTAAGCGCAGCGAACAGAAGAATAGTTAATAAATAGTGAATTTTAAAGATTGCAGAAGCCACTATAAAAAGAAGTGTTATCTCCGGTGTCGAGCTCGCCTTATTGTCCGTGCTAAAAGCCTTTACTGTCTGTTTTAACGCATTATTTTGCGCTATCAACGAAGAGTTTATTGGTGCAGAACAGCCTGGAGCACGCAGCCCGCCGCTGATGACAATACAAAATATGGTACAATGATCCATCGGGAATATTACACATTGATTAGGGTTCTTCGGCCAATGGCACAACTTTATTTCTACTATTCGGCAATGAATGCAGGGAAATCGACGGCGTTACTGCAATCCTCATACAATTATCAGGAGCGGGGGATGCGTACCGTTGTTTATACCGCCGAAATCGACGATCGCTTTGGGGCAGGGAAGGTAAGCTCAAGAATAGGGCTCTCGTCGCCTGCAAGGCTGTTTAACCCTGAAACGGACCTGCTTGAGGACATTCGTGCCCAGCATGCCTCTAAGCCTGTCCATTGCGTGCTGGTAGATGAAAGCCAGTTCCTGACCCGTGAGCAGGTCCATGCACTTTCAGAGGTCGTTGATGAGCTGGATATTCCCGTTCTTTGCTATGGATTACGCACTGACTTTCGCGGTGAGTTATTTGCCGGTAGCCAGTATCTGCTCGCCTGGTCGGATAAGCTGGTTGAGCTGAAAACTATCTGCTTTTGTGGCCGCAAGGCAAGTATGGTTCTTCGCCTGGACCAGTCGGGTAAGCCTTATGCTGATGGCGAGCAGGTGGTGATAGGTGGCAATGAACGTTATGTCTCGGTCTGCCGCAAGCATTATAAAGAGGCGTTGGCTGTAGGCTCGCTGACGGCGTTACAGGGCGACAATCGCAAATAAAAAAAATGTCTTACGGATCCTCAGATATAAAAAAACCCGCCAGCGGCGGGTTTTTTTCACACTGTCAATCAAGCATTTTTCTTCGCTTTCTTGTCAGCCTTTACAACTGCGGGGATGTCAACTTTTACGGCAGCGACATCGCTTTCAGTGAAGTTACGACCGTAATAGGTATCCAGCAGGATCTGTTTCAGTTCGGAAATCAGTGGGTAGCGCGGGTTAGCACCAGTACACTGGTCATCGAATGCATCTTCAGACAGCTTATCTACGTGAGCGAGGAAGTCAGCTTCCTGAACGCCTGCTTCGCGGATAGATTTAGGAATACCCAGTTCAGCCTTCAGGCTTTCCAGCCATGCCAGCAGTTTCTCGATCTTCGCTGCAGTACGGTCGCCCGGTGCGCTCAGACCCAGGTGGTCTGCGATTTCAGCGTAGCGACGACGAGCTTGCGGACGGTCGTACTGGCTGAATGCAGTCTGCTTGGTTGGGTTGTCGTTGGCGTTATAGCGGATAACGTTGCTGATCAACAGGGCGTTCGCCAGACCGTGAGGAATGTGGAACTGTGAACCCAGCTTGTGCGCCATGGAGTGACAGACACCCAGGAAGGCGTTAGCAAATGCAATGCCCGCGATGGTTGCCGCACTGTGTACACGTTCACGAGCTACAGGGTTTTTCGCACCTTCGTTGTAAGAAGCTGGCAGGTTTTCTTTCAGCAGTTTCAGTGCCTGTAAAGCCTGACCGTCAGAGAACTCAGAAGCCAGTACGGAAACGTAAGCTTCCAGGGCGTGAGTTACCGCATCCAGACCACCGAACGCACACAGTGATTTCGGCATTTCCATGACCAGGTTGGCGTCAACGATAGCCATATCTGGCGTCAGTGCGTAGTCAGCCAGCGGATATTTCTGACCCGTTGCGTCATCAGTCACAACAGCAAATGGCGTCACTTCTGAACCGGTACCGGAAGTGGTGGTGACGGCGATCATTTTCGCTTTCACGCCCATTTTCGGGAACTTGTAGATACGTTTACGGATATCCATAAAGCGCAGCGCCAGTTCTTCGAAGTGGGTTTCCGGATGCTCGTACATGACCCACATAATTTTCGCGGCGTCCATTGGGGAACCGCCACCCAGTGCGATGATCACATCAGGTTTGAAGGAGTTAGCCAGTTCAGCGCCTTTACGTACAACGCTCAGGGTTGGGTCAGCTTCAACTTCAAAAAAGACTTCAGTTTCGACGCCAGACGCTTTCAGAACAGAGGTGATCTGGTCTGCATAGCCATTGTTGAACAGGAAACGGTCAGTCACGATGAGCGCACGTTTGTGGCCATCAGTAATCACTTCGTCCAGCGCGATTGGCAGAGAGCCGCGGCGGAAGTAGATAGATTTCGGAAGTTTGTGCCACAACATGTTTTCAGCTCGCTTAGCAACGGTTTTCTTGTTGATCAGGTGTTTTGGACCAACGTTTTCAGAGATGGAGTTACCACCCCAGGAACCACAACCCAGAGTCAGGGAAGGTGCGAGTTTGAAGTTATACAGGTCACCGATACCACCCTGAGAAGCAGGGGTGTTGATCAGGATACGTGCCGTCTTCATCTTCTGACCGAAGTAAGCAACACGCTCTGGCTGGTTATCCTGGTCGGTGTACAGGCAAGAGGTGTGGCCGATACCGCCCATCGCCACCAGCTTCTCTGCTTTTTCTACCGCGTCATCGAAATCTTTCGCACGGTACATTGCCAGTGTCGGGGACAGTTTTTCGTGAGCAAACGGCTCACTTTCATCAACGACTTTCACTTCACCAATCAGAATCTTGGTGGAAGCAGGGACGCTAAAGCCGGCGAGTTCAGCGATTTTATACGCTGGCTGACCTACGATAGCTGCGTTCAGTGCACCATTTTTCAGAATCACGTCCTGAACGGCTTTCAGTTCTTTACCTTGCAACAGGTAGCCGCCGTGGCTGGCGAAACGTTCACGAACGGCGTCGTATACCGAATCAACCACGACAACAGACTGTTCAGATGCACAGATAACGCCGTTATCGAAGGTTTTCGACATCAGCACAGAGGCAACTGCACGCTTGATATCTGCCGTTTCGTCGATCACAACAGGAGTATTACCTGCGCCTACGCCGATGGCTGGTTTACCGGAGCTGTATGCTGCTTTAACCATACCAGGACCGCCGGTCGCCAGGATTAGGTTAATGTCCGGGTGATGCATCAGGGCATTGGACAGTTCAACAGAAGGTTGGTCGATCCAACCGATCAGATCTTTTGGCGCACCCGCAGCAATGGCAGCCTGAAGCACGATATCCGCTGCTTTGTTGGTGGCGTCTTTCGCACGTGGATGCGGGGAGAAAATGATTGCGTTACGTGTTTTCAGACTGATAAGAGATTTGAAGATGGCGGTAGAGGTTGGGTTAGTGGTTGGAACGATACCGCAAATAATGCCGATGGGTTCAGCGATAGTGATGGTGCCAAAAGTGTCGTCTTCTGACAGCACACCGCAGGTTTTCTCATCTTTATAGGCGTTGTAGATATACTCTGAAGCAAAGTGGTTTTTGATCACTTTATCTTCAACGATACCCATACCGGATTCGGCAACGGCCATTTTAGCGAGAGGGATTCGAGCATCTGCAGCAGCCAGAGCGGCCGCGCGGAAGATTTTATCAACCTGTTCTTGGGTGAAATTGGCATATTCACGCTGGGCTTTTTTCACGCGCTCGACGAGGGCGTTCAGTTCAGCGATATTGGTAACAGCCATAATGCTCTCCTGATAATGTTTAAACTCTTTTAGTAAACCAGCGCTCGATACGTCTGACAGTATAGTCAGAGCCGATCCCACTTGCGTAACACACAGTAAAACAAAGGATTACTCACTGCTTCCGCTCACTAATTTACTAAAAGAGCCTTACCTTAGCATCATACCTTTTTGATAGGTGATCTCCCTGGCGGCGTAACCAAGATTACTCACTTCTGAGTACGAAAATTATGATCAAGATCAATTTTGTCCTAAGCTGATACCTTTCAGCAGGGTTATTTTGTGCTAATTATTCCAGTGTTAAATAATTAAGTAACTATTGGAAGTGGCGCTATCATTGATTATACAAATGTTTAACATCATGAATTGATAACGTTTTAGAACAGATTTCTGGTGAAGTGTGCGGCTAAAAAGCGTATCTTCAGCGCGGATTTATCATTACACGCTGTCTCTCCCTGACCATGCTCAATTGCGGAGCTTAATGTGATTCAAACGCTCTTTGATTTCCCTACATATTTCAAGTTTTTTATTGGCTTGTTTGCCCTGGTCAACCCGGTAGGGATTATCCCTGTCTTCATCAGTATGACCAGCTATCAGACAGCCGCCGCGCGAAATAAAACCAACCTGACGGCAAACCTGTCGGTGGCGATTATCTTGCTTACGTCTCTTTATCTGGGGGACGCCATTCTTCAGGTCTTCGGCATCTCGATTGATTCGTTCCGAATAGCAGGCGGGATCCTGGTGGTGACGATTGCCATGTCGATGATCAGCGGCAAGCTGGGGGAGGATAAACAGAATAAGCAGGAAAAATCAGAGACAGCTATCCGCGAGAGCATCGGCGTGGTGCCACTGGCACTGCCGCTGATGGCGGGCCCGGGGGCAATCAGCTCTACCATTGTATGGGGAACACGCTATCACAGCCTGATGCACCTGATTGGCTTCTCTGTCGCCATTGCCCTGTTCGCACTTTGCTGCTGGGGCGTATTTCGTATGGCGCCATGGCTGGTTCGCTTGCTGGGACAAACGGGCATCAACGTGATTACCCGTATCATGGGTCTGTTGTTAATGGCGTTAGGCATCGAATTTATCGTTACCGGTATAAAAAGTATATTCCCCGGATTAGTACACTGACTTTCGTTTGAAAGAGCGGAGCCAGCGGCTCCGTTTTTTTACGTGAATATCAGCAAATCATATAAATAAAGTTGAAATACGCACCAGCCATAATAAGTTCTACTAATAACCCTCTTTTGTTGATTTTCAAGAGGTTGTTTATTTTCAGTTTGCTTCTCTGCCCATAAATCCTTCAAACGCTCTGTTATTTTACTCACATGATACTCTGGGGCTTGCTGACAGATAACCGAAATGATATTAGTAATTTCGACGCTGACCCAGACGAATGTGCTAAATAATAACCAGATGTTAAATTTTCGTGAAAAATCGTTCGAATTTGTCATGTCATTGCACCAGTCACGAGAGAACTCTACAACTGAATGTATTGTAAGGGTTTTACTTGTTTTTGGCGTGAAAGGTGGTCGGCGGCATAGCTACGCCTGACTCCGTAAAAGAGAAATGCTTAACAAATTTGCAAAATGTATTGGCGAGAGTTGGCACCATTTGGTACTTTCCGGCCTTATATTTTGCGGCATTAAACAAGTTGATGAGAACTATTTTCATATAGACCTCACTTAAGCTTTCCAGCACACCTCACTGACAGGGGAGAGGTGTAAAGAATCGACGCAAGATCGCCGTACGAGCGGTCAGTAATAATGAAGTCGATGATAGCAAGAAGTAAAAAAAGAACCTGACAGCAGCAAAAAAAACTCCTGCGCTGTACAGGCCCCAACAGGGGATTACACAACTGGCGAAGGCCAGTCATAATAATGAGTGGAGTATCAACACAATGTCCATCATCACAAAAAAAAGTCTGGTAGCGGCGGGGATTTTAACTGCGCTAATCGCGGGCAACGCTGCAATGGCTGCGGACGTTCCTGCTGGTGTTCAGCTGGCTGAGAAGCAAACGCTGGTACGTAATAACGGTGCGGAAGTGCAGTCTCTTGATCCGCACAAAATTGAAGGTGTTCCAGAGTCTAACGTTAACCGCGATCTGTTTGAAGGTCTGCTGGTGACTGACGTAGACGGCCACCCGGCTCCGGGCGTGGCGGAAAAATGGGACAACAAAGATTTTAAAGTCTGGACCTTCCATCTGCGTAAAGATGCCAAATGGTCTGACGGTACGCCGGTTACCGCCGAAGATTTCGTCTATAGCTGGCAGCGTCTGGCGGATCCGAATACCGCCTCCCCGTACGCGAGTTACCTCCAGTATGGCCATATCGCCAATATTGATGACATCATCACGGGTAAAAAGCCAGTAACCGACCTGGGCGTAAAAGCCATCGATGCCAACACTTTTGAAGTGACGTTGAGCGAACCTGTTCCGTACTTCTATAAGTTGCTGGTTCACCCGTCCGTTTCTCCGGTACCAAAATCCGCGGTAGAAAAATTTGGTGAAAAATGGACGCAGCCTGCGAATATCGTGACCAACGGTGCATATAAGCTGAAGGACTGGGTCGTTAACGAGCGTATGGTGCTGGAGCGCAACCCGCAGTATTGGGATAATGCCAAGACGGTTATCAATCAGGTCACCTACCTGCCAATCTCTTCTGAGGTAACGGACGTAAACCGCTACCGCAGCGGCGAAATCGACATGACCTATAACAACATGCCGATTGAACTGTTCCAGAAGCTGAAAAAAGAGATCCCGAAAGAAGTGCACGTCGATCCGTATCTGTGCACCTACTATTATGAAATTAACAACCAGAAAGCACCGTTCACCGACGTACGTGTTCGTACTGCACTGAAGCTGGCTCTGGATCGCGACATTATCGTGAATAAAGTGAAGAATCAGGGCGACCTGCCGGCTTACAGCTACACCCCGCCTTACACCGACGGTATGAAGCTGGTTGAACCTGAATGGTTCAAATGGTCCCAGGAAAAACGTAATGAAGAAGCGAAAAAGCTGCTGGCTGAAGCGGGCTATACCGCCGACAAGCCGCTGACGTTTAGTCTGCTGTACAACACCTCCGATCTGCATAAAAAACTGGCTATTGCCGTCGCGTCAATCTGGAAGAAAAATCTCGGCGTGAACGTGAAGCTGGAAAATCAGGAATGGAAAACCTTCCTCGATACGCGCCATCAGGGAACCTTTGACGTGGCACGTGCAGGGTGGTGTGCGGATTATAACGAACCGACCTCATTCCTGAACACCATGCTCAGCGACAGTTCGAACAATACCGCACACTATAAGAGCCCGGCGTTTGATAAGCTGATTGGCGATACCCTGAAAGTGGCAGATGACGCCCAGCGCGCCGATCTGTATGCGAAATCAGAACAACAGCTCGATAAAGACTCTGCGATCGTTCCGGTTTACTACTACGTTAACGCCCGCCTCGTGAAACCATGGGTAGGGGGTTATACCGGTAAAGACCCGTTGGATAATATTTCCGTTAAGAATCTTTATATTATCAAGCATTAATGGCAATACGTGGGGCGAGCGAGCTTGCCCCACTGTGTCTATTTTGTAACATTCATCAGGCACACGCCAGAAGGTACGGGCAATGTTGAAATTTATCCTGCGTCGCTGTCTTGAAGCGATTCCAACGTTATTTATTCTAATTACAATTTCCTTCTTTATGATGCGTCTTGCGCCGGGCAGTCCTTTTACCGGTGAACGCACGCTTCCGCCAGAAGTTATGGCCAACATCGAAGCGAAATATCATTTAAACGATCCTATCACTACGCAGTACTTCAACTATCTGAAGCAACTTGCACACGGTGATTTTGGTCCGTCATTCAAATATAAAGACTATTCCGTTAACGACCTGGTGGCGTCCAGCTTCCCGGTATCGGCTAAATTAGGGGCTGCTGCATTTATCCTGGCCGTTGTTCTCGGTGTCACTGCGGGCGTTATCGCCGCACTAAAACAAAATACCCGATGGGATTACGCCGTAATGGGGGTCGCAATGACCGGGGTGGTTATCCCCAGCTTCGTTGTCGCGCCGTTGCTGGTCATGATATTCGCGATAACCCTTAAATGGCTGCCCGGGGGCGGCTGGAATGGCGGGGCGCTGAAGTTCATGATATTGCCGATGGTGGCATTATCTCTGGCCTACATTGCCAGTATCGCCCGTATTACGCGTGGTTCAATGATTGAAGTCCTGCATTCGAACTTTATCCGTACCGCCCGAGCGAAAGGGTTGCCGATGCGCCGGATTATTTTCCGTCACGCTCTCAAGCCTGCACTGTTACCGGTGCTCTCCTATATGGGTCCTGCATTCGTCGGCATTATTACGGGTTCAATGGTGATTGAAACCATTTATGGCCTGCCGGGCATCGGGCAGTTGTTTGTTAACGGGGCGCTTAACCGAGACTATTCGCTGGTGCTGAGCCTGACGATCCTCGTGGGCGCGCTGACCATTCTGTTTAATGCCGTTGTCGATGTGCTGTATGCCGTTATCGATCCGAAAATCCGTTACTAACTGGAGCACGCCATGATGTTGAGTAAGAAAAACAGCGAGGCGCTGGAAAACTTCAGTGAAAAGCTGGAGGTCGAAGGTCGTAGCCTTTGGCAGGACGCCCGCCGTCGTTTTATGCATAACCGTGCCGCCGTTGCCAGCCTGGTCGTGCTGGTGCTTATCGCGCTTTTCGTAACCCTTGCGCCAATGCTCTCTCAGTTCACCTATTTCGATACGGACTGGGGCATGATGTCCAGCGCGCCGGATATGGAATCCGGGCACTATTTCGGTACCGACTCCTCCGGGCGTGATTTGCTGGTGCGTGTGGCGATTGGCGGCCGTATCTCCCTGATGGTTGGCATCGCAGCGGCGCTGGTGGCGGTAATTGTCGGCACGCTTTACGGTTCGCTTTCCGGTTACCTCGGCGGGAAAGTGGACTCCGTGATGATGCGTATGCTTGAAATCCTGAACTCCTTCCCGTTCATGTTCTTCGTCATTCTGCTGGTGACCTTCTTTGGTCAAAATATCCTGCTGATCTTCGTGGCGATCGGGATGGTGTCCTGGCTGGATATGGCGCGTATTGTGCGCGGCCAGACGCTGAGCCTTAAACGTAAGGAGTTTATCGAAGCCGCACAGGTTGGTGGCGTTTCTACCGCCAATATTGTGGTGCGTCATATCGTTCCTAACGTGCTGGGCGTGGTGGTGGTATACGCCTCCCTGCTGGTGCCAAGTATGATCTTGTTTGAATCTTTCCTGAGCTTCCTGGGATTAGGTACGCAAGAGCCGTTGAGTAGCTGGGGCGCTCTGTTAAGTGACGGCGCAAACTCCATGGAAGTGTCACCGTGGTTACTGCTGTATCCGGCGGGCTTCCTGGTCGTCACCCTGTTCTGTTTCAACTTTATCGGCGATGGCCTGCGTGATGCCCTCGACCCGAAAGACCGTTAAGGAGCGCCGTCATGACCATTATTGAAACGGCAACCGCGCCACAGGCGCAACAGCGGACCAGCGCACTGCTGGACGTTAAAGACCTCCGCGTGACGTTTAAAACCCCCGACGGTGATGTGACTGCCGTTAACGATCTCAACTTCGACCTGCGTGCCGGTGAAACGCTGGGCATTGTGGGCGAATCCGGTTCCGGTAAATCCCAGACCGCATTCGCGCTGATGGGCCTGCTGGCATCAAACGGCGTGATAGGGGGTTCGGCGACGTTTAACGGGAAAGAGATCCTGAATTTGCCGGAACATGAGCTGAACAAGCTGCGCGCCGAGCAGATTTCAATGATTTTCCAGGATCCGATGACCTCCCTGAACCCCTATATGCGGGTGGGTGAACAGCTGATGGAAGTGCTGATGCTCCACAAGGGGCTGGGCAAAGCCGAAGCGTTTGAAGAGTCCGTCAAAATGCTGGATGCGGTGAAAATGCCTGAATCACGCAAGCGCATGCGCATGTATCCGCACGAGTTCTCCGGCGGTATGCGTCAGCGCGTCATGATCGCGATGGCATTGCTTTGCCGGCCAAAACTGCTGATCGCTGATGAACCAACCACCGCTCTCGACGTGACCGTCCAGGCGCAGATCATGACGTTGCTGAACGAGCTGAAGCGTGAGTTCAACACCGCCATCATCATGATCACCCACGATTTAGGCGTCGTTGCCGGGATCTGCGACAAAGTGTTAGTCATGTATGCAGGCCGCACGATGGAATACGGTAATGCCCGCGATGTGTTCTACCAGCCAGCCCACCCGTACTCTATCGGGCTGCTGAATGCCGTACCGCGCCTCGATGCGGAAGGGGAGTCGCTGCTGACTATCCCGGGCAACCCGCCAAACCTGCTGCGTTTGCCAAAAGGCTGCCCGTTCCAGCCACGCTGTCCGCATGCGATGGAAATCTGTAACAGCGCACCGCCGCTGGAAGCGTTTGCCCCAGGCCGTCTACGCGCCTGCTTTAAGCCGCTGGAGGAGCTGGTATGAACGCAATCGACGAAAAAAGAAATGTGCTGCTCGAAATCGCTGACCTGAAGGTCCATTTCGATATCAAAGACGGTAAACAGTGGTTCTGGCAGCCTGCCAAAACCCTGAAAGCGGTGGATGGCGTTACGCTACGCCTGTACGAAGGGGAGACCCTGGGCGTGGTGGGCGAATCCGGCTGCGGCAAGTCGACATTTGCGCGTGCGATCATCGGCCTGGTGAAAGCCACCGACGGGAAAGTGGCCTGGCTTGGCAAAGATCTGCTGGGGATGAAGCCGGATGAATGGCGCAATGTGCGCAGTGATATCCAGATGATTTTCCAGGATCCTCTGGCGTCCCTGAATCCGCGTATGACCATTGGCGAAATCATTGCCGAGCCGCTGCGCACCTATCATCCGAAGATGCCGCGCCAGGAAGTTCGCGATCGGGTGAAAGCGATGATGCTGAAGGTGGGTCTGTTGCCTAACCTCATCAACCGCTACCCTCACGAGTTTTCCGGCGGTCAGTGCCAGCGTATCGGTATCGCACGCGCGTTGATCCTTGAACCGAAACTGATTATCTGTGATGAGCCGGTTTCGGCGCTGGACGTTTCCATCCAGGCCCAGGTGGTTAACCTGCTACAGAAATTGCAACGGGAAATGGGGCTGTCGCTGATCTTCATCGCCCACGATCTGGCGGTGGTAAAACACATTTCAGACCGTGTGCTGGTCATGTATCTGGGCCACGCCGTGGAACTGGGCACGTATGATGAGGTGTACCATAATCCGCTGCACCCTTATACCAAAGCGCTGATGTCTGCGGTTCCCGTTCCGGATCCCGATCTGGAAAAAAATAAAACCATTCAGCTTCTGGAAGGTGAACTGCCTTCGCCAATCAACCCGCCTTCAGGCTGCGTATTCCGTACGCGATGCCCAATAGCCGGGCCGGAATGTGCAAAAACACGGCCGGTTCTGGAGGGCAGTTTCCGACATGCGGTTTCCTGCCTGAAAGTAGACCCGTTATAATCGCAAGGGCTGACATGATGTCAGCCCTTATTTTTTAGAGGTTAATGTGTCGCGATTATTCACGTCGGCCCGTCAGCGGCTTTATCACCTTTTATTTGATCCAGAAACGGTTTCCGGTCGCCGTTTCGAGGGTCTGTGTGGCTTATTTGCGCTGATTAGCGTCATTATTATCTTTATCGAATCCGGTGCCGGAACGCAGTACCACATGACGTATGAGGAGTGGCACGTTTTTGTCTGGCTGGAATTGATCGTCACGCTGGTGTTTACCGCAGAGTATGTGCTGAGGGTCATTAGCTGGCCAAATCCGGCGAAATACGTTTTCAGCTTCTGGGGATTTATTGATTTAGCCACTATCCTGCCGCTGTATGTCATGTGGCTGTGGCCTGAGATCAGCCTGAATTATGTGTTTGCCTGGCGCGCAATGCGGGCGATTCGTGTGTTACGAATTCTGAAGCTGCTGCGCTTTATGCCGTCGCTGAGGGTTTTTTGGGTCGCCATTGTCAGCGCCCGCCACCAGCTTATTCTCTTCTATTCGTTTATTGCTATCGTGATGATCGTTTTTGGCTCCCTGATGTATTTAATCGAAGGGCCAAAATACGGGTTTACCACGCTTAATGCGTCGGTTTACTGGGCTATCGTCACGGTGACCACCGTGGGCTATGGCGATATTACACCGCATACGCCGCTCGGACGTATTGTGGCATCGATTCTTATTCTGATCGGTTATTCGGTAATAGCGATACCGACGGGGCTAATTACCACCCATATGAGCAGCGCCTTCCAGAACAGCAAGCAGCAACGCAAATGTCCGAATTGTCAGCAGGGAAATCATGAACCCGGGGCGCGGTTTTGTCACCGCTGTGGAAATGCCTTGCCGGATTAAATAAAAAAGGCTGCGCGGGCAGCCTTTTTTATTATTCGCGCCAGAGAATATGGCACAGCTTATGGTCTTTCTCGCGGCACAGCAGGACGCGGGCAAAGATGTCGTTAATTTCTCCGCCGTCTTCATCTGCCAGGCCAATTACCACCTCAGCGAAGAAGTCCGGGTTGAGATCAAAATCGACGTGTTCGGCCCAGTCTTCAGACGGATCGAACAGCTCAGCACCGCCACGCTCTTCAAATTGCAGGTTGAAAAGAATGACGTCAGCAGGGTCGAGATTATCGACCGCCAGCTCGAGAAAAATATCGTAGGCCTGTTCGAGCGTTTCGTCTTCGGTCAGGCGATTGTTCAGATCCATTTCCATGATGACTACCTGTTAAACATCGTTGGGCACGTTTTACAGCAACGGACTAAAGAAGTAAAACAGTCGTTCGGCAATTCGCTGCCACAGCGGACGTTTCGCCCACAGTCTGGCGTCCAGCAGGCGTGAGCGGGAGATATAATCATCCTGAACCGCCGCCAGATCGCCGCCGAAACCGGCGTCATCAATGACCAGCGTTATTTCTAAATTCAGCCACAGACTGCGCATATCGAGGTTGACGGTACCCACCAGGCTCAGCTCTCCGTCTACCAGCACGCTCTTGGTGTGTAACAGACCGCCTTCGAACTGATAGATTTTAACGCCCGCGGCCAGCAGCTCACTAAAGAACGCGCGACTTGCCCACCCGACCAGCAGCGAATCGTTCTTGCGCGGCATAATAATGCTCACATCCACTCCGCGCTGTGCTGCTGTACAGATGGCGTGCAGAAGGTCGTCGCTGGGGACGAAATAGGGCGTGGTCATGATCAGATATTCCCGCGCGGAGTACGCGGCGGTAAGCAGTGCCTGATGGATCAGATCTTCCGGGAAGCCAGGACCGGAGGCGATAGTGTGGATAGTGTGCCCGCTGGCTTCCTCAAACGGCATGATATTGCCATCCGGCGGCGGGGGAAGAATGCGTTTACCGGTTTCAATTTCCCAGTCGCACGAATAGACTATGCCCATAGAGGTTGCCACCGGGCCTTCCATGCGAGCCATCAAATCGATCCATTGCCCCACGCCGGAATCCTGTTTAAAGAAGCGGGGGTCGACCATGTTCATGCTGCCGGTGTAAGCGATATAGTTATCGATCAGAACCATTTTCCGGTGCTGACGAAGATCCATGCGGCGCAGAAAGACGCGCATAAGATTCACTTTCAGCGCCTCGACCACCTCGATACCGGCGTTGCGCATCATGCCTGCCCACGGGCTACGGAAAAAGGCCACGCTGCCGGCAGAGTCCAGCATCAGGCGGCAGTGGATACCGCGACGTGCAGCGGCCATCAGCGATTCGGCGACCTGGTCCGCCATGCCGCCCGGCTGCCAGATATAAAACACCATCTCGATATTATGCCGGGCGAGCTGGATATCACGGATCAGCGCCTGCATCACGTCATCGGAAGAGGTCATCAGTTGCAGCTGATTGCCTTTTACCCCAGCAATGCCCTGGCGGCGTTCGCACAGCTTGAACAAAGATGCGGCCACGCTGCTGTTCTCTTCGGCGAAGATATGCTTGCAGGCTTTAAGGTCGGCAAGCCATTTTGCCGTGGAGGGCCACATGGCACGGGCGCGTTCGGCCCGGCGTTTACCCAGATGAAGTTCACCGAAAGAGAGATAGGCGATGATGCCCACCAGCGGCAGAATGTAGATAATCAGAAGCCAGGCCATGGCGGAAGGCACCGCTCTGCGTTTCATCAGAATGCGCAACGTCACCCCGGCAATTAACAGCCAGTATCCTAAAATGACCAGCCAACTCACCACGGTGTAGAAGGTTGTCATAAATAAAAAATCCTTTTGAAAGCGTATTGTTATGAGTTTACGCATCAGGATTCATCTGGCAAATAAAAACGGCAGATAAAAGCGCTGGTTTGCCGCCTGCTTAGGCATATAATGGCATCTCTGTTAGAGAAAGAGTTGTAGACATGAAGCGCAGTAGAACTGAAGTAGGGCGCTGGCGCATGTTGCGACAGGTGAGTCGTCGTAAGGCTCGTTGGCTGGAAGCACAATCCCGCCGCAATATGCGTATCCACGCCATCAGAAAATGTGGCCTGAACAGACACCGTAACGCGCTGCTGTTCGCGGTCCAGGATATCTGAAAAGCATGAGGGGCACCGTAAAGGTGCCCATTAAACATCCAGACTATCAATTTTTGCAGTCTCCTCCCGTCTGCTTTCCACGATATACTACGTCCCCATAACGTCATGATATTAAAAGATGAATCCTTATCTCTGGATTTTTATTGCACTTTTGGCGCTGGATGCGCTCAGGGAAGGTTTAGGACTTTCGTCATTTTCCTCATTGGCAGATTATGTTTTTGCGTGGGGAATACATTGGCTTTATTAAAGGAAAAAAGGATGAACGTAAAAGTGATGGCAGCACTCTTCGGGATTGCAGTATTAAGCGGTTGTGCCAGTAGCAAAACCTCACCCGAACGGCACGCGTTTTATTTCGTGTCGCATCAGTCCAGCTTTACTGGCGGCAATTACACCTCCAGCGTGCAGAAAAATTATCACCTGAACGTAGCGCAGTTCCGCGAGCTTTATGCCCGGGGCAAAGCTGACCGTGCGGAAGGGCGGACTCAGGCTGAAGCCAGTGAATACGCGCAAAGCATTCGCGATCAGCTGAAAGAAAATGCGAAGTCGCAGGAATTGTACGCAGGCAACGCGAAGGATAAATGGTCTTCGGACATGGACAGTAAAGACGCCATATTATTTGGTAACGAACTGGCCGCGACTTATCTTGATGGTTATAACGGCGTACAATAGCGCAACTGATTCAGGGGATACCGTAATTACCGGTATCCCCGCTGTTTTTGAGCAAAAGGAGTGAGACGTGTTTGCGGAGTTTGGTGTACTGAATTTCTGGACCTATGTTGTCGGCGCATTTTTTATCGTGCTGGTTCCAGGACCGAACACCTTGTTTGTGCTGAAAACAGGGATTGGCCACGGCGTTAAGAAAGGCTATCTGGCAGCCACCGGTGTGTTTATTGGTGATGCCGTGCTGATGTTTCTGGCCTGGGCGGGCGTCGCCGCGTTGATCCAGACCACTCCGGTATTATTTAATATTGTCCGCTATCTTGGGGCGTTTTATCTGCTGTGGCTTGGCGGAAAAATGCTCTGGTCCGTTCTGACACGTCAAAAAAATGCGCACGAAAGTAGCGCCGAACCGGCAAGCGCGATCCTTAAGCGTTCGCTGGTGCTGAGCCTGACGAACCCGAAAGCGATTCTCTTTTACGTATCGTTCTTCGTGCAGTTCATTGATGTCAATGCGAAGAATACCGGCACGTCGTTCCTGATCCTCGCCACCACACTTGAGCTGATCAGCTTCATGTACATGAGCTTCCTGATTTTCTCAGGCGCGTTTGTCACGCGTTATCTGAAAACCAAAAAGAAACTGGCGAAGCTGGGGAACGGGTTGATAGGCCTGCTGTTTGTTGGATTTGCGGCGAGGCTGGCGTCGCTGCACTGAATGAAGAAAAGGCTCCCGAGGGAGCCTTTCATTTCAGAACACTTTTTTATACGGGCGAACCGTGACTTTCTCGTACACGCCGGCTGCGACGTACGGGTCTGCTTCTGCCCAGGCCTGCGCGGCTTCCAGAGATTCAAACTCGGCAATCACCGTGGAGCCGGTAAAACCCGCTGCTCCCGGATCGTTGCTGTCAACGGCAGGCATCGGGCCTGCGGTCAGCAACCGACCTTCATCCTGTAGCAGCTGTAAACGCGCCAGATGGGCAGGGCGAACGGAAAGACGTTTTTCCAGAGAATCAGGTACATCTTCAGCGTAAATCACATAAAGCACGGCAAAGCTCCTTAACCGGTAAAAGTGACATTTACGTTATGTGAAAGCACAAATGACTGCAATGTAAAGATAATAACAATGTTAAAACCCTGATCTGGATGCCCCTTTTTTGCCCTCTTATACGCTTAAATTGCGCCAGGACAAAGTGTCTTATTGAATATGATTGCTATTTGCATTTAAAATCGAGGTTCGGTTTTTTAACGTTGATGATTATGACTTCGATGACCCTTGATTTACCTCGCCGCTTTCCATGGCCGACGCTGCTTTCCGTCGTTATTCACGGTGCTGTCGTGGCGGGTCTGCTCTATACCTCGGTTCATCAGGTTATTGAAATGCCAGCGCCAGCGCAGCCAATTTCTGTGACCATGGTATCGCCCGCGGATCTTGAACCGCCGCAGGTTGCGCCGCCGCCGCCACAGCCCGTTGTTGAACCCGAGCCGGAACCCGAGCCGATTCCTGAACCGCCAAAAGAAGCGCCGGTGGTGATCCATAAGCCAGAGCCGAAACCTAAACCGAAGCCAAAACCCAAGCCGGTCAAAAAGGTGGAAGAGCGTCCGAAACGCGAAGTGCGTCCGGTTGAGCCACGCACCACGCAGCCGGTTGAAAATGCCGCCCCGTCACGTCCGCTGATGAGTAACACCACGACCGCGACAAAACCGACGGTAACGGCGCCAGCGGGCCCGCGCGCGCTGAGCCGTAACCAGCCGCAGTATCCGGCACGTGCTCAGGCGTTACGTATTGAAGGGCGTGTACGGGTGAAATTCGACGTTACGGCTGATGGACGTGTGGATAACGTGGAAATCCTGTCCGCACAGCCGGCGAATATGTTTGAACGCGAAGTTAAATCGGCCATGCGCAGGTGGCGTTATGAAGCCGGTAAACCCGGCAATGGGTTGATTGTAAATATTGTCTTCCGCCTGAACGGCGGGGCACAGATGGAATAAAAGAAGCCTCCGCAAGGAGGCTTTTTTTTACCTGAGGATCAGCTCCGTGGGAGCTGGCGGGGCTTACCGTCGCTATCCACTGCCACGTAGATGAACAGGGCCTCCGTCGCCTTATAGCGCTGACCAATCGGTTCAGAAGAGACTTTTTTCACCCATACTTCAATGTTAATGGAGATAGACGTATTGCCGCGTTTTACGCAGCGTGCGTAACAGCACACCACGTCCCCCACCGCGACAGGGCGCAGGAAGGTCATGCCATCGACCCGGACGGTTACCACGCGCCCGTGTGCAATCTCTTTTGCCAGGATTGCACCGCCCATATCCATCTGCGACATTAACCAGCCGCCAAAAATATCGCCATTGGCATTCGTATCCGCAGGCATTGCCAGTGTGCGTAAAACCAGTTCGCCCTGTGGGGCGTCATTTGTTGTCATTGTTTTTAAACTCGTAACTGAAGACTTCAGGCGGGATGCTACTATGATTTCTGGCTGGAGAGAATAGGGTTAGCGCCCGCAGCGCGGGCGCCTGAAGGTCAGAAGGACATGGTTACGCCAGCGTAATAGGCGCGGCCCGGTTCGTTATAGGTAGATGCACCGTCATTTTCACGGTAAATCTGCTTGTCAAAGAGGTTGCTGATGCCGGCATTCAGGCGCAGGTTTTTGGTCAGCTGATAGTTACTGCCGATACCCACGATGGAATACGCGCCGATCTCTCTGTTGGACATCGCATTTTCCTCTTTGCGGATTTCAGCGTTTTCTCTGGGCTTCTGGCGGCCGTACATCGTCCAGCTTACGTTGGCTGAAAGCTTGCTGTTAACCTCCCAGTCCAGCATGGTGTTGACGGTATATTTGGGGATAATCGACAACGGATTACCGGTGTCTTTACTTTCAGACTGAATCATATACGTCGCATTAGTACGCCAGGTTAGCGTGTCGCGAATAACAGGGACGGTGAGGTTGCCTTCCAGACCTTCAACAACGGCCTTACCGCCGTTCTCCCATTGCAGGATATTTGCGCCGCTGCTTGTCTGCCCCAGCACGTCCGTTCCTGAAACGATCTTGTTTTTGTAATCATTGCGGAACCAGGTAATTCCAGCCTCGTAGCCTTCCAGGGCAAAGGCCAGGCCGATCTCTTTGTTCACGCTTATTTCCGGATCCAGATCCGGGTTACCTAACAGGTAACAGCTTCCTTCGGAAACGTTATTCGGGCAGCCATTACCGCGGGTGGAAAGCAGATAGCCTTCGCTGGATTGATACAAGTTTGGCGCTTTAAATACCCGAGCGATACCCGCTTTAACCTTGAACATATCACCCAAATCCTGAGAGAGGTTCAGGCTCGGACTCCAGTTGCTGCCAAATTGATTGTGATAATCAAAGCGGAGCCCTGGGATCAGGTTGGTGCCCTGACGCGCTTCAATATTGTCCTCAAGATAGATGCCGGTGAGGTCAGCGCTGTTTTTGCTGTTGCGCTCAGAAGCCGTGCCGGGAACGCCGTTAATCACTTCTCCCGACACATTTGTCGACTGCATTGAGGCCGGATCGTTCAGTTCATCACGGTTCCATTCTGCACCCACGGTTAGCGTCTGTTCGACCAGCCAGAAGAAAGGAATGTTCAGTTCACCCGTTGAACGGTATGACTCCAGCCGGCTGGTATCGTATTTATCGCTATTGATCATCCCTTCAACTTTGCCCGTAGAGCCTTCTTCCAGTCGGGTGTTGTTGGTCTTTTCATAATAAACCCCGAACTTTGACTGACCCCAGTCCCAGATGCCGTTGTGCGTAATGCCATAAGACTGGCGGTACATTCGGTTGGTTTCGTGTCCATACAGGGACGACACCAGACCGTCAGGGCTGACGTTGCTGTTGCTGTATTGAGTATCACCCGCGTAGATATTGCCCTGGCGGCTGTAGCTGTAGTCGAAATCGATAATCTGCTGTGGCGTGAGTTTCCAGGAGAGCAGGGCATTAATGTCCTTGTTACGTACGCCCTCTCGCCCGGCGGCGTAAGAGCCGTTTTGCGCGGTGTTGATGTCCTGAGCATCTGCGTCGGTTTTGTTAATGTTCCCGTACAGGCGCATCGTTAACGCATCGCCCGCGAGGGGGCCGCTCAGATCAAAATTAGCGCGTTTCGTCGCCCCCTCTTTATCATTTTCAGGCTGGTTAGTGTACAGGGAGAGGGAGCCGTGCCAGTCGTTGGACGGGCGTTTGGTAATGATGTTGACGACGCCGCCGGCAGCCCCCGAACCATAGCGGGCGGCAGCTGGTCCCCGGAGCACTTCAATACGCTCAACCATCTCTGGCGGAACCCAGTTGGTGTCCCCGCGGGTGTCGCGCTCCCCGCGCCAGCTGTAGCGCACCGAGTTACGTGACGTCACCGGCACACCGTCAATCAGAATCAGCGTGTTCTCTGGCCCCATACCGCGGATGTCGATCTGACGGTTGTTACCACGACTGCCTGTCGCGCTGTTTCCGGTGAGGTTAACCCCGGGCATTTTGCGAATAATTTCCGAAAGATCGTTAACCGGTGGATCCTTTTCTATGTCCTTTGCCGTGATGATGGAAACCCCCGGCTGTTGCTTTAGGGCCTCTTCAGCGGTTGCCTGAACGACCATTGTTTCACCATTGGCGAGAGGATCTTCCGCTGCGTGCGCGCTCTGGTATAGCGTTGAAAGAATGGCGAGTGTAAGTGTAGCCGGGGCAAATCTTATTATGTTATTCATCAACTCATTTCCATTTGTTAAAAATGCGATGAAGAATATTAATGATAGTGATTCTCATTACAATAAAGCGACAGCAATCTCCATAAAATCTTCATGATTCAGACATTTTCGCAGGAAGGTTGTGGAGAAAAGGGAAGGCGGGAAAAGAGGCCAGACCGCGTGACGATCTGGCCAGAAGGATCAGTGCTTGTCATCCTGCGGCATGTGGCGATAAATATAAACGCCGCTGAGCAGGGTGAAGATAAGGGTCAGCGCCGTCAGGCCAAACACCTTGAAGTTGACCCAGATATTCTGCGGCAGCCAGAATGCGATATAGATATTCGCCAGACCACACAGAATAAAAAATAGCGCCCAGGCGATATTCAGACGCCCCCACACAGCCTGCGGCAGCGTCAGTTCTTTCCCCAGCATGAGCTGGATCAGCGGCTTCTTCATCACCCACTGGCTGATGAGCAGCGCGCCCGCAAACAGGCCGTAAATCACTGTGACCTTCCATTTGATAAATTCATCATTGTGGAAGAACAACGTCAGACCACCAAACACCGCCACCATCAGGAAAGTGATGAGCGCCATCTTTTCAACTTTGCGATAGCGAACCCAGCTGTAAATCAGCACCACAGCCGTTGCCACAATCAGCGCCAGCGTGCCGGCATAGATGTCGTACAACTTATAAAAAGCGAAAAATACGATCAGCGGTAAAAAATCAAGAAACTGCTTCATTCTGCGATCCCGGTTACTGACGAATTAACATGTACAGGCGGAACAAATAGACCAGCAGTACAGCTGAAATCAGATTGCTCAGCGTATTGGCGACAACCGCGCCGACGTTTGGCGTTAATACCGCAAAATTCGGCGCAAACAGCAACAGTAGAGTCTTGGCCAGCAACCAGCTGATAACGGCCGGGGCGACCAGACGCATATTCGCCCACGCGAGCCTTATACTGCTGCGCATGGCGGTGAAAATACCCATTTTGTCCTGCACAACCATTACTGGCGCAAATGAAAGCACGATAGCCAGCAGCACGCCCGGAACGACAACCAACATTATCCCCATCTGGACCAGCAGCGTAGTCAGGAAGATGAGGATAAACAGTTTCGGCAGCACCGGAGCACTGGCCCCGATGGCACGTAACGCGCTGACGCGTTGGCCGGCAGACACCAGCTGGATCATCAGCAACACGCCACCCGCCAGAATGGCGTTGCCGATTAGCCCCGAGAAGGTAGATGCCGCAGATGCACGCAGCAAGATTTGCTGTTGCTCTGGCGTCATATTCTGCACAAGGTCAAATAACCCTGCGCTGCCTGCAAGATGATCCCCCTGGCTCAGCGAGGCAATCTGTTCATCACTGGGTGAGAACGCATGACCCAGCACCACCGTAATGAAGGCGCACAACAACGCGATCAGTAAAAAAGTAACGAACTGATTGCGGAAAAAATTTCCCGTGTCACGGTAGACAGACTTCGCCGTGATAGACATGCACTCTCCTTGAGTATTGCAGGTGTTAATTAGCCGGCAATTGTACACCGGATAACACGCTGGTGGCAGCATCAAGGCTTGTATGGAAAAGCATATCTTTGTAAAGCGGCGGTAATCCATAGCGGGCGCGGGCGCGATTGCATGCCTCATTGACCTGTCCATCCTCTCCCGACATCGCGAAAGTGCGGCACGGGCTGGGGCGATCCGCGTAAATGGAACAGCGGGTGGATACCCCTGGTTCACCTTGCAGTGCCACACAGCGGCTCTGTTTTTGGTTGGTGCCGCGCATGCAACGCAGGAAAGGGGTCAAGGGTTCAGTGAGATCAACCGGAACGGTGCCGCCGCCATCGCTGGCTTCAGCCCAGTAGAAAGAGACTCGAAAATACGCACAACAGGCTCCGCACGTCATGCACGGGTTATGATCACTCATGGCACACCTGCAAAAGTAGAACGCATCAAATCAGATTGTGAGAGCGATAAATTATCCAGCCGCTACAGGAAGCGCAAGAGAGGAAAAACAGAAAATTTTTTAACTATGAAATGCCAAAAATTGACGCGGTAACAACTTATTGCTTTATGAGGCGTCACCAAAAATTAACCTAGATCAATGAATGTTAACTTACTGGTTTTAATGTGATCTGTGTTAGATCACTTATTACTCATTTGTGAGTATATTCTCCTCCGCAATTAAAACCACAACGATGGAGCGGATATGAAAAAATTAGCGGTGGCAGCCCTTATCTTAAGCAGTCTCTCTGGCGGCGCGTACGCGCATGAAGCAGGTGAATTCTTTATTCGTGCCGGTTCGGCAACGGTGCGTCCAACGGAAGGTTCCGACAATGTACTGGGTATGGGCGGGTTTAACGTTAGCAATAACACCCAGTTAGGTCTGACATTCACGTATATGGCTACGGATAACATTGGCGTTGAGCTTCTGGCCGCCACGCCATTCCGTCACCGCGTCGGTTTAGGGCCGACCGGGGACATTGCTACGGTGCACCATTTACCACCAACCCTGATGGCGCAGTGGTACTTCGGCGATTCCAGCAGCAAGGTGCGCCCTTATATTGGTGCAGGCGTTAACTACACCACCTTCTTTGATGAGAAATTTAACGATACCGGTAAAGAGGCCGGGCTCTCCGATCTCAGCCTGAAAGACTCGTGGGGCATGGCGGGACAGGTTGGTCTGGATTATCTGATTAACCGTGACTGGCTGATCAACGCCTCTGTCTGGTATATGGACATTGATACGGACGTGCGCTTTAAAGCTGGCGGCCAGCAGCAAAGTATCAATACCCGTCTGGATCCGTGGGTATTTATGTTCTCAGCGGGTTATCGTTTCTGACAGAAGATATATCCCCGGTCAGCCGGGGATTGCTGTATGGTGGTTGTTCCACACACCTGGCTGGAGGGGATATCCCCAACATCAAATTTGAGTGTCCGGTTTGTGCAGGTAAACAGTTTCAGTTCACGACGTTCAGCCCAGCACATAGCCTACCTCACGGTGCTATCTGTTCCGTTTGCGGAACACGTCTCACCATTCATTCATGCCTGCCGAAGCTCAGACGACGACGGTGGCCAAAGCCAGTAAACTAGAAAAGGCCTCTGAGAGGCCTTTTTCGATCGTGAAATCACTTCTGAATTAAATAACGAATGGTTGGTCCGTCCTGCTGGATATCCAGCACGGTATAGCCGTGATTTTTGGCATCAAGCGGAATGTTATTGATCGACTGGGGGCAATCGCTCACCACTTCCAGAATTTCACCTTTCTTTAGCTGCGGTAGCGCTTCAAGCGTGGCGACGGCCGGGTAAGGGCAAGGTTCACCCACCATATCGAGACGATAATCAGGCACGATCTCTTTCATGCGGCATTCTCCTGAGTTTCAGTTTTGGCGGTGGCGCGTCGGAAGAAGCGCTTCTCATGTGCAACAACCAGTAAGAAGGCGATAAGCAGCAGGGCGTAGGTCATCAGGAGTCCCCCGAGTGGACCAAAGGTTTTCAGCAGGTTGACCTTGTCCCAGTTTGTTGCCAGCACCGGAGAGACGTCATCCCAGTAGCAGGCCAGAAGGGTAGAGCCAATCACGTTACCCAGACCCACCCACCAGTAATGCACCTGGCCTTCCACAGCGCGATACATCCAGCCGGTTTCACACCCGCCCGCCAGCACGATGCCAAAACCAAACAGCAGCCCGCCAATGACGGCATTTGGGCCCGCCCACATGATTTTCGGTTCCACGCCGAGCTGAACGTAGCTGAAGATGCCGATCGCGCTCACGGCCATACCGGCAATGATCGCCTTCGCCATCATGGTTCGTCCGGTGATCCACATATCGCGAAACGCGGAGGTGAAGCAGATCTGCGCGCGTTCAATCAGCAGACCAAAGCCGACGCCGAACAGCATGGCCAGACCGAGTTTGGGCTGATTCATCGCCGTGCAAATCGCCCAGGCAACCATAGCAAAAAAGACCAGCATACCGAGGCGGAAGCGACGACGCGCCTGATCGGTTTTTTGCGTTAACGGAGATGCAGCGCTAACTTTCGTCATTTTCACCGGAATGCGGAACAGTGGCAGCAGGGTGAACTTTGCACCGAAATATGAGCCTATGGCGGTGGCGACGGCAAAGAACCAGGCATGCAGCGAGAACTGCGGAATACCGGTAAAGAACGCGGCCAGATTACAGCCCATCGCCAGGCGGGCGCCAAACCCGGCAATGATACCGCCGACCACGGCCTGCATAATGCGGATGCGGCTTTTCGGCATGCGCAACTTAACGTTGTTGGCCCACAGCGCGGCCGCAAAACATCCGCCAAACATGCCAATGATCATCATTCCGTCGATGCGGGTCAGCGGTGAGCCCTCAAGATGGATCAGTTTGAAGTAACCCCACTCTTCGGCATGAACGCCTGCCAGCTGTAATAGCTGCCCACCCCAGCGGGTAAACTCGCCCGTAACAGCCCAGAAGGTGCCGGTAATACCGAAATAATAGGTAGAGAGAATGCCTGCCGCGATAACGGCCGGAACAGGTGACCAGAACTTAACCAGGTAAGTCTGTTTGAAGGAATGCCAGGACATGAATAACCTCTGAACTCAGAAGGGTAACGCTAAAAAGAGCCCAGATCATACGCTTACGCGAAAGTTTGAAAAGTCATTCACACCGAAAATATCGACAGGATCAATTTTGACCTGCTTCTTTCAGGAAGAGAGAAGGGAAAACCGCCTGACGCCGGGGCCAGACGGTGTTAACGGTTACGCCTTGTGTGTGGCCGCTTTCATGGATGTGACGAATGCGTGTAACTCAGCCAGCATCTGCTCTGGCTTATCCACATTCTTCTCGATGATTTTCACGATAGCCGAACCGGAAATGGCCCCGGCGGCTTTCGCGTCAATCGCCGCAGTAACCTGATCCGGAGAGGAAATCCCAAAGCCCTGAAGCGGCGGTGCAGCATGGTATTCTGCCAGCTTCTCCACCAGATGATGCAGCGGAAGCGCGGCTTTGTTTTCCGCACCGGTGACGCCCGCACGGGAGAGCAGGTAGGTGTAACCCCGTCCGTAAGAGGCAATCTGGCGCAACAGATCGTCATCGGCATTCGGTGGACAGATGAAAATCGGCGCGACGTTGTGGCGCATCGCCGCCTGACGGAACGGCGCAGACTCTTCAACGGGCACGTCAGCCACCAGCACGGAGTCAACGCCCACGCGGGCGCACTCTGCGTAAAACGCATCAATACCGCGGCTGAACACCAGGTTGGCGTACATCAGCAGGCCGATCGGAATGGTCGGGTGCTTCTGGCGAATCGCCGCCAGCATTTCGAAGCACTGGCCCGGCGTCACGCCCGCAGCAAACGCGCGAAGCGTCGCGTTCTGGATGGTCGGGCCATCCGCCAGCGGATCGGAGAACGGAATCCCCAACTCCAGCGCGTCGGCACCAGCGTCAATCAGGGTATCGATAATTTTCAGCGACAGCTCCGGACCGGGGTCGCCCAGCGTCACGAAGGGAACGAAAGCGCCTTCCTGGCGGACTTTCAGTTGTGAAAATGCGTTGTCGTAGCGTTCCATCAGATTTCCCCTCGTGCTTTCAGAATATCGTGAACGGTGAAAATATCTTTGTCACCGCGACCGGAAAGGTTTACCACCAGCAGCTGCTCTTTTTCCGGGTTTTCCTTCATCATTTTCAGCGCGTGTGCCAGCGCGTGGGAAGACTCCAGCGCCGGGATGATCCCTTCATTGCGGCACAGCGTTTTGAAGGCCTCCAGCGCTTCGTCATCAGTGATGGAGACATAATCCGCGCGGCCGGTGCTGTTGAGGAACGCGTGCTGCGGCCCTACGGACGGGAAATCCAGCCCGGCTGAAATTGAGTAAGACTCCTCAATCTGCCCTTCATCGGTCTGCATCATCGGGGCCTTCATGCCGAAATAGATCCCCACGCGACCATGCTTCAGCGGCGCACCGTGCTCGCCCGTTTCAATGCCGTGGCCGGCAGGCTCAACGCCAATCAGCCCAACGCTGGTTTCGTCGATAAAATCGGCAAACATGCCGATGGCGTTAGATCCGCCGCCAACGCAGGCGATCACCGCATCCGGCAGGCGACCCTCTTTTTCGAGGATCTGCGCTTTAGTCTCTTCACCGATCATGCGCTGGAATTCACGCACGATGGTCGGGAACGGGTGCGGGCCTGCCGCGGTACCGAGCATGTAGTGGGCGGTTTCGTAGCTGCCAGACCAGTCGCGCAGCGCTTCATTACAGGCATCTTTCAGCGTGGCAGAACCGCTGTGCACAGGGATCACTTCCGCCCCCATCAGACGCATACGGAACACGTTCGGCGACTGGCGTTCCACGTCTTTCGCCCCCATATAGATGCGGCACTTCAGGCCGAGCAGGGCGCTGGCGAGGGCAGAGGCCACGCCGTGCTGGCCTGCGCCGGTTTCGGCGATAATTTCGGTTTTACCCATACGTTTGGCGAGCAGAGCCTGGCCAAGCACCTGATTAGTTTTATGCGCGCCGCCGTGCAGCAGATCTTCACGTTTAAGGTAGAGCGTGGTTCTGGTGCCTTCGGTCAGGTTGCGGCATTTGGTCAGTGCCGTCGGACGACCGGCGTAGTTTTTCAGCAGGTCAGTAAACTCCGCCTGAAACGCCGGATCTTTCTGCGCGCTCACGAACGCTTCTTCCAGCTGGCGCAGAGCGGGCATCAGGATTTGTGGGACGTACATCCCACCAAACTCACCAAAATACGGGTTAAGTAATGTCGTCATCTTCTCTTCCTTAATATGCACGCAGAGTTTTAAATACCGATGCCAGCTTGCTGGCGTCTTTAATGCCCGGTTGGGACTCTACGCCTGAATTGAAATCGAGGCCGGCGCAGCCGGTTTTGGCTGCTTTCACACAGTTATCGGGGCTTAATCCCCCCGCCAGCAGGACATTGTCCAGCACTTCGCCACGCAGCAGTGACCAGTCGAAACGCTGCCCCGTGCCGCCCTGGCCGTTGTCGAGCACGTATTTATCAACATGCCTAAGGTTACGCGCGGGCAGGATGGCGCCAACGCTTTGCGCTTTCCAGATCTGAACCTGAGGTGCCAGAACATGTCGCAGAGCATCGATGTATGTCTGATCTTCATCGCCATGTAGCTGAACCGCGCTCAGGGATAACGCGTCCGCTTTCGCCGCAACGTCGTTAATATCCGCATTGCGGAACACGCCCACGTAGCTCAGTGGCGCAGCCGCAATCACCTTGCGCGCCTGTTCTTCATTAACGGCGCGAGGAGAGGACTCAACAAAGATCAGACCACCATAGATCGCGCCCGCCTCATACGCGGCCTGCGCATCCTGCTCACGGGTCAGGCCGCAAACTTTGTTCTCACCCAGCAGCACGCGGCGCACGGCCGCATTAAGATCGTCGTGTTCCATCATCGCGGAACCGATCAGGAAACCGTTGGCAAAGTGGCTGAGTTCGCGCACCTGAGCGTAGCTGTTGATTCCGGATTCGCTGATCACCGTGACGCCCGCACCCAGACGCGGCGCAAGCTGGCGCGTACGGTTGAGGTCAATCGACAGGTCGCGCAGGTCGCGGTTGTTAATGCCGACCACTTTGGCTTCCAGCGCGATGGCGCGCTCCAGCTCCTCTTCGTTGCTCACTTCGGTAAGCACGCCCATATTCAGGCTGTGCGCGACGGCGGAGAGCTGGCGATACTGTTCGTCATCCAGCACGGAGAGCATCAGCAGGCAGGCATCGGCCTGGTAAAAGCGCGCCAGCCAGATCTGATACGGGTCGATAATAAAGTCTTTGCACAGAATAGGCTGCGGCGCGATGCCGCTGACTACGGGCAGAAAATCGAAGCTGCCCTGGAAATATTTCTCATCCGTCAGCACAGAAATGGCAGACGCATGATGCTTGTAGATACCGGCAATACGCGCCGGGTCGAAATCGTCACGGATCACGCCTTTGGACGGAGACGCTTTTTTACACTCCAGAATAAACGCGGTACGCGCGCCCTGGAGGGCATCATAGAAACGACGGCTGCTCGGAACGACGTCATTCTGAAAACTGGCGAGCGGCTGCTGTTGCTTACGGGCTTCCACCCAGATGGCCTTATCGGCGACGATTTTCGCTAAAACGGTCTGCATTATTTACCCTCTTGCCGCAAGTGCGGTAACGCGATCGTAAGCTGCACCGGAGCGCAGTACGTCCAGAACTTTTTGGGCGTTGGCTTTCAGATCTTCCTCGCCATGTAAACGCATCAGCATGGCTACGTTGGCCGCCACGGCGGCCTCATGGGCGGCCTCACCTTTACCTTGTAATAAGCGCGTGAGAATGTCACGGTTTTCTTCCGGCGTGCCGCCCGCCAGGGCGTCCTGATGGTACGGGGTCAACCCGAAATCAGCGGCCTCAAGCTGATAGTTCAGCACTTCGCCGTTATTCAGTTCGGCCACCAGCGTGGGCGCATGCAGGGAAACTTCATCCATCCCGCCGCTGTGTACCACGGCGGCGCGTTGGTAACCGAGGACGCGCAGCGTCTCCGCAATCGGCAGGACCAGCTCCGGACTGTAAACGCCAATCAGCGCCAGCGGCGGGTGCGCCGGGTTAATGAGTGGACCGAGCACATTAAACAGTGTCCGGGTTTTAAGCTGCTGGCGAACGGGCATCGCGTGGCGGAAACCGGTGTGATACTTCGGCGCAAACAGGAAACAGACACCCAGGTCATCCAGCGCTTCACGGGAACGCTCGGCGTTCATGTCCAGGTTGATACCGAAAGCCGCCAGCAGGTCGGACGATCCGGAACGGCTGGACACGCTGCGGTTGCCGTGCTTCGCCACTTTCAGTCCGCATGCCGCCGCCACAAAGGCGCTGGCGGTCGAAATATTGATGCTGTTGCTGCCGTCGCCACCGGTCCCAACGATATCGGCAAACGGATAGTCCGGGCGCGGGAACGGGGCAGCATTTTCCAGCAGCGCGGTTGCCGCACCGGCGATCTCCTGCGGGCTTTCGCCGCGCACTTTCATGCTCACCAGCGCAGCGGCCAGCTGCTCAGGCTTCAGCTCGCCGCGCACGACGGCGGAGAAAAGCTGGTGGCTCTCCTGCTGGCTCAGGGTCTGGGCCTGATACAGTTTTTCCAGAATCGGTTGCAGGGTGTTGGTCTGCTCCAGCTTTTGCAGCGCCCAGTTGAGCGTTTGCTCCAGCAGGCGCGCGCCGTTAGACGTCAGGATAGATTCCGGGTGGAACTGCATCCCGCAGACGCGATCCGCATCGTGACGTACCGCCATCACCATCCCTTCAAACGAGGCGTTAATCGTCAGCCCGGCCGGAATATTGCTGCCGACCAGTGAGTGGTAACGCGCCACCGGAAGCGGGTTCGGCAGACCGGCAAACATCGCCTGACCGTCATGTTCAATGCTTGACGCTTTACCATGCAGGATCTCCCCCGCCTGACCCACGTAACCACCGTAGGCTTCGACAATCGCCTGGTGGCCGAGGCAGATGCCGATAATCGGCAGCTTGCCGCGCATACGGGTCAACAGCTCAGGCATACAGCCCGCTTCGCTCGGTGCGCCTGGCCCCGGGGAGAGCATCAGCACCGGGTTTTGCATGGTCGCCAGACGGTCAATCAGCGTCTGGGCCGGAACGTGGTTGCGATAGATAACGACGTTGTGCCCATTCGCACGCAGCTGATCTGCCAGGTTGTAGGTAAAGGAGTCGATATTATCGAGCAGCAGAATGTCAGCCATCAGAAAATCTCCTGTGCATGGTGTGCGGTAGCAATGGCGCGCAGTACCGCGCGCGCTTTACTGCGGGTTTCGTCGGCTTCCGACTGCGGAACAGAATCCAGCACAATCCCGGCCCCGGCCTGGACGGTAGCAATGCCGTCCTCAACGTAGGCGGAGCGAATCACGATGCAGGTATCGAGGTCACCGTGAGCGGTGAAATAGCCCACCGCGCCACCGTAGCTGCCGCGACGGCGGCCTTCAGCTTCGGCAATCAGCTGCATGGCGCGGACTTTCGGCGCGCCGCTCAACGTGCCCATGTTCATGCAGGCGCGGTAGGCGTGCAGGACGTCGAGGTCGTGGCGCAGCTCACCCACCACGCGGGATACCAGATGCATGACGAAGGAGTAGCGGTCGACTTTGGTCAGGTCTGCCACATAGCGGCTGCCCGGCGTACAAATACGCGCCAGGTCGTTACGTGCCAGGTCAACCAGCATCAGGTGTTCGGAGAGCTCTTTGTGGTCGGTACGCATTTCCAGTTCGATGCGGCTGTCGAGATCGCGGTCCAGGGAGCCATCGGCACGACGGCCGCGTGGACGGGTTCCCGCTATCGGGTAGATCTCAATCTGGCGGCTGGTGGCGTCGTACTTTAGGGAGCTTTCCGGTGACGCGCCGAACAGAGTGAAATCATTGTCCTGCATAAAGAACATGTACGGGCTTGGGTTGCTCTTTTTCAGCACATCGTAAGCCGCCAGCGGCGACGGGCAGGGCAGTGAAAAGCGACGGGACGGCACCACCTGGAAAATCTCCCCGGCACGAATCGCTTTTTGCATCTGACGGACCACCGCGCCGTACTGATCGTCGGTCTGACTCACCTCGCAGGTCATCTTTTCAACACGCTGCACCGGGAGCGCGGGCGGTGCTTCTGACATCTGCTGTTGCAGTTGGCCGATGCGCTGCGCGAGGCGATTTTTCTCAGACACAGATGGCGTGAACAGGCTGGCCTGAATGCGGGTGTATTTTTTCTGATGGTCGATCACCAGCAGGGTTTCGGCCAGGTAGAAACAGTAGTCCGGGCAGCGGTTACCCTGCTCGGTTTCCGGTAAATCTTCAAAGCCAGCAACCAGGTCGTAAGCAAACAGCCCGCCAAAGAACATTGCTTCGCGCTCATCTTCCGGCACTTTGACCAGATTTTGCAGCAGGCGGAAGGCGTCGAAAACGGAGAGTGAGCAGAGGCGGGCATCTTCATCCAGCAACTGGCTTACCGGCGGGAAATGCAGAATTCGCAGGTCCGGATGACGCTCATTTTCAATGCCTGAAGGCAGAGCCGCATCCAGCAGCGGCAGCAGCGACGCACCATTCTCGGATAACGCCTTAATAGTGACAGTGTCACCCGCTGCGGTAATGCGCAGCGCGCTGTCAACCAGCAGCAGGCTTTTGAGATCGTCCTTGCTGTCGATATCAGCAGATTCCAGCAGCAGCGTCGCAGGACGTGCACCGCACACCTGATGAAAGAGCGCGGTAGGGTTATGGCGATAGGCCGCCTCGCAGGTCAGCAGTTCGAGGTGGGGTTTGGCTGTTTGCATGTTGTTATTCTCATATTCTGTTCAAAAAAAAGCCCGCTTGGGAGCGGGCCGGGTATCTGTTTGCTTTTCGCAGACGCGTGACACTGCCCGAAGATCAGGAAGTACGCCACCAACCGTGCAGAGCGAAATGTGCTGTCATTTTCAGATACCTTTCTCGTGTGAACTTGCGTACTAGTTAACTAGTTCGATGGCGTGTTGTCAACCCCTGATTTCAGTATTTCGCGGTAAGTCGGTATCATAGGTGCTTCGGATGTCTCCAGACTGTTATGGGAAGTGCTTTGAGCGATACCACCTACGCCGTAATTTATGATTTACACAGCCATACGCAGGCTTCAGATGGCCTGCTGACGCCCGAAGCCCTGGTCCATCGCGCCGTTGAAATGCGTGTCGGCACGCTGGCAATAACCGATCACGACACAACAGACGCCATCCCCGCCGCGCGCGCCGAGATTGCCCGAAGCGGGCTGGCGCTAAATCTGGTGCCCGGGGTCGAGATCTCCACGCTCTGGGAAAACCACGAAATTCATATCGTTGGCCTGAATATTGATACAGAACATCCGGCAATGTGCGCATTTTTGCAAGAACAAAAAGCACGACGCAATCAACGCGCGGAGTTGATAGGCGAACGTCTTGAGAAGGCGCATATCCCCGGTGCGCTGGAAGGTGCGCGCAAGCTGGCGAACGGTGGGGCGGTCACGCGCGGCCATTTCGCCCGTTTTCTGGTTGACGCCGGTAAAGCGACGACCATGGCGAATGTGTTTAAAAAGTATCTGGCGCGCGGGAAAACCGGATACGTTCCTCCCCAGTGGTGTACAATAAAACAAGCTATTGATGTGATTCATCATTCTGGTGGTAAGGCCGTATTGGCCCATCCGGGGCGGTATAATCTTTCTGCTAAATGGCTGAAAAGGTTGCTGGCCCACTTTGCCGAATCCGGCGGTGAGGCGATGGAAGTTGCCCAGTGTCAGCAGGCACCCAATGAGCGTTCGCAGCTCGCGACCTACGCCCGTCAGTTTGGTCTGCTTGGGTCACAGGGTTCAGATTTCCATCAGCCCTGCGCGTGGATTGAACTGGGGCGCAAGCTCTGGTTACCCGCGGGCGTTGAGCCTGTCTGGCAGCTCTGGGAACAGCCACAGCAAATTGAAGAGAGGGAAGTATGAGTCAGTTTTTCTATATCCATCCGGATAACCCCCAGCCACGTCTGATTAATCAGGCCGTGGAGATCGTCCGCAAAGGCGGCGTTATTGTCTACCCAACCGATTCTGGCTACGCGCTGGGCTGTAAAATTGAGGATAAAGGGGCGATGGAGCGCATCTGTCGCATCCGCCAGCTGCCGGATGGCCACAACTTCACCCTGATGTGTCGCGATCTCTCTGAGCTGTCGACCTATGCTTATGTTGATAACGTGGCCTTTCGCCTGATCAAAAACAACACGCCGGGTAACTACACCTTCATTCTGAAGGGGACAAAAGAGGTGCCGCGTCGTCTGTTGCAGGAAAAACGTAAAACCATCGGCATGCGCGTGCCGTCGAACCCGATTGCCCAGGCGCTACTGGAAACCCTCGGCGAGCCGATGCTCTCCACATCGCTGATGCTGCCGGGCAGTGAGTTTACCGAGTCCGACCCGGAAGAGATCAAAGATCGTCTGGAGAAGGTGGTGGAGCTGATTATTCATGGCGGCTATCTTGGCCAGCAGCCGACCACCGTGGTGGATCTCACCGAAGACGCGCCAGAAGTGATTCGTGAAGGCGTGGGCGATGTTAAGCCTTTCTTGTAAGGGTGTAAGAAGATATACTACGCGGCCATCAAAGCAGGGCGTTGCCCTGTTTTTGACCTGATTCGACGCCTGTGAAGGCGCACAAGATAAATATTAAATCTTTTGCAATCAATTAGTTAATGTGTCTCGGTTAATGGTTATTACCAGCTTGTGTGACAGCCATTGGCTACATCTCGACTCTCATCATGTATGTACACGTTTCCCTACCATTCCTGTCTTCGTTGGTACTGTTCCTTACTTGGTATTAATACGACAAATTGGAAAGCCTCATCGATTCTCTCGCTCAAAGACAACGCTCATTTGTCGAAATTATGCTTGATAGTAAACGCGAAGACTATCCCATCTGGAACAATACCTAACTGTAATTATCCTCTCATCATATGCACGTGTTAGAACTTCCTGTTCCGGAAGCTGGAATACATCATCAGATAGCGTTTCAGATTGCGTAATGTCATCAGATTCATTAGCGTTTGTGGTCGCATCCTTTTGTTGCGAATGTAGTACAGGGTGAAAAGCTGATATTTTTTACTCGATACGTCTAATTTTGCTTTGTGCTTCCGGTAAAAATCCAGATAACCTGAAAACTTACGTCCTGAGCAGGTGATGCGGACCTCACCGTGATTGACATATAGCACCTGAGTTATCACGTCCAGTTTGAAAGGATCGCCATAGGTTTCAGCCAACCGGTAGAATGCATCATAATCCTGAGCGGCGGTCAGGTGTTCATCAAACAGAACCTGCTGCATCCGGCTGGTTAAAGTAAGCATCTGGTTGCCGATAATATTCCGCTTATCAAACAGGTTCTTTTTATAGGGAGGTTTAGGGTAAACCTGTAATTCATTAAGGTGCTTGTATCCGGTGCTGTCGCAAAGGTAATCATCAGCGTATAAGAAGCTGTGCTGTTGAAGTTTATGTTGGCAGGCAAGAAAGGAGGACAGGCGTGTCGGCAGCCATTCATCATCATCATCCAGACCCGTTATCAGATATCCCTTGGCCATTCGTATCGCCTGATTCCGGACGGCACAGGCTCCGGAATTAAATTCATTGCGGATGTAGGTAATGCGCGGGTCATTCAGATCGGCGATATAAGTCTGAAGTTTATCAAATGACGATGAGAAATCATCGATAATAATGAGTTCCCAGTGTGTATAATCCTGTTTCAATACTGATTGTATAGCCCTGATCGTCAGTGTTTCACGGTTCCAGGTAGGCATATAGACGGAGATGAGCGGTCGGGATGAAAGCGTGTCGCTGCTAATATCCACACGCTCTGTCAGTGCCCCAGTAAAAGTAGCTTTTTGTATGTCACTCCCTGAAAAGTCCACTCCGGTACAGTTCGCGTGACTGAAAATCGCCCCTTCCGTTTTACAGTGGCTGAGATTTGCCCCTTTCAGAGAGGCATATGAGAAATCGGCTCCCCGAAGATCGCTGAACGAAAGATCGCAACCCGATAAATTAATATTACGCAAGTTAAACCTCCTAAGATCCATAAACCGCAGGTCCGAACCTGCCAGATCCGACTGGTGACGAGGGTTCTTAAGGTCAATGTGATGATATTTCAGCAGTTTTTTTTGAATTCTATTTTTGCTGTTCATGTTCAGCTTACTGTGAGTATCGATAATAAATTAGGCTTGCAGTTAATCACTCCCCATATCATTCTGCAATTGTACCCATTCATTTTCAGAAATATTCCCAAAGACAAACTGACGTTATGTAACATTTGTTTATAGTCGTCTGGCGTTCGCCAAGGATGGCAAAACTGCCAACGTCAGCACATTCAAACTTTTCATGGTGATCACCATTCTAAAGAAAACTCCTCTGTTAAATCGTCCTGCACGTCCTGACCGTACCCGATGTAATACATGGTTGAACGTGGATCTGTCTGCCCCAGGAAATGGGCGATAGTTTCAATAGCTACACCATTTTCGAATAGGATTCGCCCCCGACTTTTTCGCGGCGTATGGCAGCCCACGTTAGAGAATCCGGCTCTACGTCCCATCTTCCCAAATTCAGTGAATACCGTGTTACGGGTTACGGCTTTGCCTCTGCTACGAAGATCGCCCTTGCTAAAGATGAAATCCGTCTTCACTGGCATATCGGCTTGCTCTGCCTTACGTTGCGCTACGGCTGACAGCATCGCGGCTGTCACCTTTGGCCTCACTACGTTTCCGGTTTTCTCCTGCTTCACCTTAAGGTGAGATTGCCCTTCTACATCTTCGTACCGGAGTTTGAGCACATCAGAGATACGTAGACCGCTTTCATACATAAACACCCACAAGCAATAAAACAGGTTGCTTCTGGCGTTGCGCTGTAGCTCTGCTGCTACTGCCTTAACTTCGTCTGCACTCTTTAGCGCCTGACTAATACCTTTCATCTTTACCCCTCCTTATGTTCGTTTCGGTGAAAACATCATTGATCAGAAATTGATCATTTTCAACAGGTTGTACGATACGTATGTTTAAGAAGAGCACAAAATGATCAAAATGTGTGCGCGGTTGCTTGAGTTGCTTAACGGCGTGATCGAGGCCGCCCCAATTCTGCCGCCTGTCAGTACCGAATATCTGTAACTAATTGAAAAATAAAAATAAATTAAATTTCATCAATGATTCATAAAACTGTGGTTATGTCAAGAAATTTATTTTCTATGGTGGGGTGTTACCCCTGTTCGCACGGTGAAGTGATGGAAAAGTGTACTGAATAAGTTAAATCAACAAGTTACAGAATACACTTTTCTAATGTGTATCGAAGCGGGGCGATATTGCACGATAGATGATAATAATTCTCACCTGAGTTGATTGCATCAAGAAATGATTAGAATGCTAATTAATTGGCGGGTTTTGGCATGGAAAAAGAAACATCGTTTCAATTTAGAAAACTCGTTCAACGAATCTGGCACGGGTGCAAAGTAGTTTTCATGACAAATGGCGCTGTATTCAGCACTACACAACGGTTTGGCTAAACTGATCATTCTGACAATGAAAGTGAACAATCTACTTTAGCTTACATTTACCCAGGATCTTTACCTGTCATTTAAGATAGGTTTTGACGTTATTAATGTGGGGTTTCGATAGGGATAACCTAATATTTTCCTCTGGCTGTTCTTAGGATTGTTGCATGTGCGATTCGTTGGGTGAAGGGCTGAAAGTGACGTTTTGTCACTCTCGTAATATACGGGAAAAACCCGTATGTTCAGATGTTGGTTAACTGGATATACAGGAAAAACCCGTATGTCTGCATGATGACATACAGGAAAAACCCGACTATGTGACGGAGCGTCACACATACTAATCGTCCTATCTGTGACGTTATGTCACACTTACAAACTACTTCTGTGACGTTATGTCACACTATAAGACTACTTAATTATAATACTAAGATCTATAAGACTATGTTTGTGGATTTGACCTTTTGCGCTGGTCGCAAAGATCATTTGCCTGGCGTCAATCGCCGTCACTCCTGGCAAGCAGCCTTACTTCGCTTCCTTTCGGGCTACGTTGGCTGAAGGTCTGATCGGTACTTTGGATAACCCTCAAATTGAGGTGTATTTGCACCTGTGATAATCGGATAGCCATCAAATTGAGGTGTATTTGCACCTGTGATAATCGGATAGCCATCAAATTGAGGGATAAACTCAAGATATAACCCTCAAAATGAGGGATAGATTGGCAGGATAACCCTCAAATTGAGGTGCTATACAAAGAGAGATCTAAAAGCGATCTCTAAAAGAGAGCTTTTAGAAGATCTTGTGAAAGATTCGCTTTGCTGGCGTGTGTCGCCTGGCAAGTGACCTGATTCGCCTTTGGGTGGCTACTCGGTCAGCCGCTCACGACGCAGCGATCAGCGCATCTGTCTGTGATTGTGCCAGGGCTTCGCCCTCGTGAAACGAGGCACAGAAGCTATGCGCCGTGTGCGCAATGTCTTTCGGCATAACTTCTGCCTGTCTTCCATGCTCCGCATTTCATCCATGCAAAGTTAGCCCACGGCTAAGGCTTCACTGGTCGCTGATAGCTCCAGTTCATCCAGCCTCAATCCAATACCATCACCTACTATCCTGATAACTAACGTTATCCCTCAGTAGTTGTGCTATTGGTTTCGGTAAGTGCCAGAGGGCGGAAGTGATGCGAATAGAACGCCTCAGACGCGCTGTAAGCGGTTTTGAGATGGTAGGGAATGCAGATACTACTGATATCACAAAAGCTCTCAGAACGCGATACAGGAGGTTTTGTTAGTGTGAGAAGGGGTTGAACAAATAGCCTGAGTGTGTTAAAATTTTAATTCACTTAATTTTGAAATTAGCTATTGACTTTGAAATCATTTCATGTTATAGTAAGTTTTGTCGGGTGAGGAAAGCATTCATCCCGTCATCTTATTAGGCATCCAGCCTGACCCAAACAATCCAAATCACACCGCACTATCAGGCAACGTTAATAACGTTCTCCCCTGGACGGTGTTTTCGTTTATCTCACGCAAGGAGAATCAACATTAAGTATTTTAATCCAGAACTTGTCTTCGAGGCTTTGAAAACTGGAGACAAGACCCGCAAGGCACTTAACAGCCAGCGAGCAGCAGCACAGCGTCAAGGATATTTGGAACACGCTGAAAGATTGCGTAAAGGAATCGAACTTTACGATCAATGGAAAGCTGAACAGGCTGAAACCACCGCCAACGAATAAACCAGAAGGAGAAACCATATGAGCGACATTATAAACTCAACCCCAAAGGGGAAGGCATTCACTACTCTGAAAATTGATGATTCAACGTTTCAAGCCCTTTTTAAGGCAGCGAGAGCGCAGAGAATTACCGTAAGAGAATACATTCTTTCTATTCTTGACCAGCACGCGGAGAAATTAACAGAGGGCAAGTGATCCCAAACTCACCTATTAACCGCGCAAGCGGTGACGACAAACAAGGAATAATAACCAATGACCAAAATAAAATACATCGATACTAACGATTTCGATTATGTTCCATCTGAAACAGCATTTCTCGAATGCACCAGGATCACCAATCTGAAATCAGGCATTACAGAGTCACTCACAAACAATGACAAAGATTTTTACGTCAGGATGCGGCATCGCTACTATTACTTCGTGAAAGAGTTGGGCGGTACTTATTACGATAACGTCGATCAGCTTGGTCAAAGTATTGGTGTCAGCCCAGCAACGGCAACACGTATTGTTGCAAAGCTGAGAAAGATCGGTCTTATTTCCAGTGATAATCCAAAGCGATCCAATCAATGGACTGTTACACCGCTCACGCCGGAAAACTTCCTCTTAGAACGTGATCGTAACGCGCTGGAAGATAAAGCCGATCCTGATTGGGTGGATTGTCTGAAACATCCAGTTTTTGGCAATGCCAAAGAAGACGTAGCGCCAGAGGTGCAGGAAGAAAAGCAACCTGTTCCAGAAGCCGATCCGATGTGCGAGTTTGACGATATGCCGGAAGAAGAAGCGCCAGCGCCGGAAAAAGTGGAGCCAACACCGAAGCCAAAGCCCACGAAGAAACCAACGCCAAAGAAAGCACCAGCCAATCAGCAAGCCATTTCCCCATTCGAGTTTAAAACGCCACGAGACGAACGTTTTGATGGGTTAGCCTTTGAAAGGTTAAACGACGCATCTGATCGCTTCTTAGTTTTCCAGGATTACGATCTGCCATACCTCGTGTTATTCGAAAGTCAGGGGAAACTAACCAACCCAGCCGCAATAGAACATTTGAAAATGAAGAGGAATCTCTTCGAAATAACAGGGCGCTTGTAGCCATTTTAACCAGGAGGACTAATTGATACAATACTTAGTGAAATACGGCGTTGACCGTATTCAGATTAATGACGCTGGAAAGCGTGTGTTAGAAACCCTGCATTACTTCTATAAATCCAAACCGACAAAGATCAGCTACGGTGACATTATCGAACGTTCTGGATGTTCGCAAGGTGGTGTGATGTTCTGGCTACATTCTCTTAAATCTTTCGGTGTGATCGATTTTAAAGAAGCTGGACATCTCGACATAACAATAAAATCTATGATCTCGGATTATGAGATCATTTATTCGAACGACTAAATAACAACAATCGGGAAACTTTTATGATCATCGCTATGTATTGGTTATTTGCATTTTACGCAGTATGGACATTAACGAGAAAACACGGAAGTTTCCCTCTACGAGGAATGAATGGGACGAAAAGAACGAAGTAACATTGTTAGAATCGAAAAAGCCACTCGCGCCAGCAAACGTAAATACACCTCTTCTCTACAAGACCTCGCAAGAGAGTCTATTCCAGGAGAATGGATCACCGAAATAATAGAATACCCTGCAACGGTGCCCGTAGGGGCAGAGTTTGAACTATTGCAGGATGTTTTATCGTCAACGGATAACGTCTTCTATAAACCACGCCGCCGCCGTGAATACCGTGTTGATTCATCGAATCTTAAGAAGTGGCAGCTATACGCAGAAAACTATATTGACTGGGTGGGATATTCCCAAACTAACGGCTTATCTCACCACATACAAGATTTTGACATTCTCTTTGACGACAAGGAAAACAACAATGAATAATAAAACTTTGGACATCGTGAACAACGTGAACACCCTAATTAACTCTTTCCACGATATTTGGCATTTACCAACCCTACAGCTTGTTAATAAGGCGTGGCGTGAGAGAACGCCCTCCGTGCTCCTGGAGGCGGTGCAATACACTGAACAGGCAATCACTGCCCTTGAACACTGGTATGCTGCTGTAGAGCACCTGGTGCAGATGAACGGGGATACCGTCACCGTGGATCAGGCGTGGCGCATTGCCAATGATATGGAGGAGCTTGCCCTCGCTATGGAACACACCACCGTTGAACTCGGAGAGCTTGCCATCCAGATCGCGGAAGAATGCGCATAACATAAAAGTTACGAAATGCCTTGACTTATTGTGCTATTTATGTCATAATTAGAGTTATAGGGTAAGAATTCGAATCACTTCTCCCTCCTGAATGCCGTTTCCCATAGCGGCACTCTTTCCATTCGAATGTTCTCTCTGAAAGTGTTGGTTCTTTCTTCTTTGTCTTGTTTAGTTCCGAAGGAATGCGCGGGATGTAATGTCTCGTTGTGTTGGTATTGCATCGCAATCACCGCGCATCTCCGACTTTTTCAGAAAGGGCATTCGCTCTTTACTCATTCATTCCGTTAGGGTGAATGTAGTCAGACTGAATAAATGCCGTCAGTGGTAGTTACGTTCAGGCTGGCAATCTCTTATTACTATTCCAGTGGTGATATTGAGATTCCATTCCCACTTCTCGCCATGACAGAAGGGCTTCTGTTTTGAAGTGGGAGCAATGACGGGCGATCCTTCTTCTGTTATTCGTAACAGTTGCGCCCTTCATTATTTTAGATGTCATTCTTTAACATCATGATCCTCCGAAACGAAAATGATTTTAACAGAATGCTTTCTAACAAGGGCATATCTCCTGGCGACTTCGGTCGCCTTTCTTACGCTCAATGCGTAACAGAAAAGTTAATAAAACGCGAAGGAACAACATGTTTCTATTAAATAACAAATCGCGTGTACTCAAATATAAAAATGATGTTCTCACCGTCAATCCTCAGATGATTGAGATGGTGGCTCAGTATGCTGGTTGTTCGGTTGATGAAGTGATCAAAGCGATGGATACGTATTTTCCTGACGAATCACCAAAACAAGAAACAACTATTCAGGATTTGATTGCACGTAAAGTAAATAAGGAATCAACCAAACAATGATTATTGACCTATCAGAAGTCTTTCCGGTACGTAAAAGCTACACAGATATTGTGAGTGCTGCGACCGACAATTTTGCAGCAGTAGACAGTAAAGTGTTTGCTTCTCTTCCTGCTGATGTGCAGTGCGGCGATGTGCTCGATATCACTGGCGCTCTCTATACCTCTGGGAATGTGGCTTTGAAGTGGTCAACAAAAAC